>JAZRNC010000178.1:0-14714 GCA_045647965.1 Eubacteriales bacterium
AAGCGGTTTCGCAGGTGAATATTTGCGCTGCATTAGACAAAGAATAGGGGCAGAATCTTGAAAACACGCGAATGCTAAGATACTATTTCAGGGTTGAACATATCTGAACAGGTGAGTAGGACTGGTTATGTAAGAAAATAAGTATTATTCCTCTGTCGTCGAAACATGTGTGCATCGCACAAGTGAGCAGGCAAATCCCAGCAACATTAAACATTGAAAGAACTATTTAACGGATGGAAACCAGAGCGAGAAAGGTTACTCCATTAGAGCTCGTTAATATATGTGAATATATTTGTTCACCCTTATGTCATATTTGCGTGATATAATATAATGATACAATGGATATATTATACAATCAATGATGCCTTTTCTCTTATTCTTACCTCAAGGAGATGTCTGCAATGCAAGGAACGCCAATACTGGCTTTTTATACGGAAAACGACTCGAATGAACTAAAAATTGAATACCTTGCCGATGATATAGCTGAGAGAGAACTTAACGGTGAGAGCATATATCACATTTACCATGTAAGAATGATCACGGAATTTCTTCTTCGCGAACTGTCTGCATATAAGCCGGAACTTTCTCTGCCCGAAGAAGATATAACTGCAATAGCGATGGCATCAGCACTGCACGACATCGGCAAGCTTCAGATCCCAAGAAGCATTCTCGATTATCCCGGAACACTTTCTCCGATCGAATACGATATCGTTAAAAAGCACTCCGTATTCGGCGAGCAGACCATCCGTGAGGCGTATCATGGGGATGTTTCTCAAAAAAACGTTGAATATGCCGCACAGATTGCCAAATACCATCACGAACGAATTGATGGCACCGGATATCCCGAGGGGCTTCGTGGTGACGCTATTCCGCTGTGTGCCAAGGTTGTTGCACTTGCGGATTCCTATGATGCGCTGACAAGCTCCCGCAGCTATAAGGAAGCATTTTCCCAGGATGTAGCACTTCAGATGATTTCAAGCGGAATGTGCGGCGTTTTTGACAAGGAACTCGTGGAGTGTCTTATACGCGTTGTCAATCACCGAACGCTGGTCACCTTCAGAGAAAAACTGCAGAAAAAGCGCAGTGTTGTGGGGGAATATGCCGACGTCAAACTGAAGCGGGTTTTGCTTATAGGGAACACCGAGTACCTTACCGAGGAATTTGTGCAGACCACCTTTCCGCAAAGCAAGGTGATGGTGGTAGGTAACAGCGATCTTGGTGGCTCTGAGCGAATAAAGCTGTTCCGTGTGCGCAAACCGTCGGTTAAGGCCATTCTTGAAACCTACGAATTTGACCTCATCGTCTTTTTCTCGGTGGGGCTGAAATTCCATTCTACCGAACAAAACGATGCAGAGGAGCTTCGTGAGGTTTTGCAGTTTTCTGCAGAGATGCAAAAAGGAATCAAGATTCTCTATCTGTCGCCTCTCGATTCCTCATTCAGCGAGCGCACAGACAAGGCGATAATAGTATCGGCTAACGAAAAGCTTTGCGAATTTTACGCAAAGCGATACTCTCTTGACATCAAAACCGTGCAGATACCGTACCTTTACAGCGCGGTGCATAAAAACGATTTCCTTTACGGTGTATTTGAGCAAATACACTCGGGTAAAACCGTGCGAATTTCGGAATCTCCCACGTCGAGGATGCATTTTCTCTCCCTCTCGGATCTGTCGGATCTGCTCACCCGTATCGTTGATAACTGGAAATCAGGCAGCGGCATTTTAAGCGTTGGCGATGAATTTCACCTTACCTTCTCCGATTTTGCCGAGCGCCTTAAAAACATCGCCGCGAATGTGAAAACGGAATTTACCGAGAGCCATACCTCGGGTATTATCAAAACCACAAATACGGCGCTCAGAAACGAATACGGCTGGTTTGCGAAGATATCCGTTCTCGAGGATATAGAGGAGCAGTACGAGCTCTATCTTACCACCAAAAAGGAAAAAGCAGAAACATTTTTCGCCAGAGTCAAAAAATGGCTCTCAAAGCATTCGTTTGCCATAAAGATCATCGAGCTGTTTCTGTTGTTTTTCCTATGCGAGCTGTTTATACATATAACCGATTCTGCCGTTATTTTTTCCATCGTTGATTTCAGAACAATCTTTATCGTGATCATGGCAACGCTGTATGGCTTGTCCTTCGGTATCGCCGCATCGGCACTTGCCAGCGTTTCGTATTTCATCGCCAAGGTCATGGCGGGAACAGATCCGCTGACCATATTTTACGAGCCGACAAATTGGCTTGCATTTGTGTTCTTTTTCCTGGTGGGGGGGCTTTGCGGCTACGTCAATCTGAAAAAAGAGGAGCACGGCAAATACCTCGAGGAGCAGAACAAACTGCTGGAAAATAAGCTTATTTTCACCGGAGAGATATACGAGGATACCCTTCGTGAGAAAAAGGACCTCAAAAAGCAGATCATCAGCTCAAAGGATAGCTTTGGCAAGATTTTCGACATCACCCGAAAGCTGAACACCGTTGCTCCACAGCAGCTATATCTTCGCACTATCGAAACCTTTGAAGATATCCTTGAAAACAAGAGCATTGCGGTATATTCCGTAAACGCAAAGAACGCATTCGGACGTCTAGAGGTTGCATCAAGAGATCTTTTAGGCGTTGCCGCACGCTCTGTTTCTCTGGGGACCTACGCACCCGTTATCGAAAAACTTCGAGGGGGCGGTATATGGAAAAACACCGAGCTTAAAAGCGAGTATCCCATGTATGCGGCAGGTGTTTTCCGCGGCGATGAGCTTGTACTTATGATGTTCCTGTGGCATGCGGATATGGATCAGCGGTCGCTTTACTATGTGAATCTTTTCAAAATTTTGCGTGATCTTGTGCAGATGTCACTTCTGCGCGCATACGACTACGGCAACGCCCTCATTGAAAAGCAGTATATCTCAGGCACGCACATAATGAACGCCGAATACTTTGAGGAGTGCTTACAGAATTTTAACGCACTCGCGGAAAAGAAGGTGTCGACCTACGTTATGCTTGAGTTTGAGCTTAACGGCCATACCTTGAAAGAAGCAAACGATATGCTCACCGGCAAGATAAGGCTTAACGATATTCTCGGAATTACAAACGACGGTAAACTGCGCCTCATTCTCTCCCAGGCAACCGAAAAGGACATCGAATTTATCCTGCCTCGGTTTGAGGGACTTGGCATCACAGTCACCGTTATAAAATAAGAAAGGCGATATATGCTTTATATTATAGCTGCGGCTGTGCATCTTCTTGTATGCCTGCTTGTGTTTATCGGAATCAAAACCCGAGTTCTGTCGGTACATAAATATATGTTCCTCGTGGCGCTTCTGCTTCCGCTTTGGGGAGTGCTGATCGTGCTCATTCTGCATTTTCAGATAGCATTTGATGCTACCAATTCTGCTGAGATCGGCGTTGAAAAATTAAAGCTTGAATCTGAACTTTACAAAAGCATCACGGTGGACGATAAAAAGGCAAATACCACGGTTCCGATTGAGGAAGCTTTGCTTGTCAACTCGGCCAGAGAGAGGCGCTCCATCATTATGGATGTGCTTAACGATAATCCGGGGGATTATGTGGAATTTCTGCAAAAAGCAGGAAACAACGATGACACCGAAGTCGTACACTACGCTGTAACGGCGATGGTGGAGATATCCAAGGAAAATGACTATATGCTCCAAAAGCTGGATGCAGAACACACCGCAAATCCCGACGACATGGGCATTCTGTCAAATTACATAGACTTTTTGTGGAGCTGCCTTACACAGAATCTTATGCAAGGACAAGTTGAGGTTATGAACCGTGAGCTTTTCTGCCAGCTGGTAAGCAAAAAAATAGCAGTGGACGGCGATATTACCGATTATTCACGCCTTGCTGAGAATGAGCTGAAGCGCAAAAACTATGATCTCGCCGGAGAAGTTATCAGCATAATGGGCAAAAAATGGCCGAAAGCTGAGGAGTATATCCTGTTAAAAATACAGTATCTCGCCGCTCTTGGTAAGGGAAACGAAATACAGGACTTTGTGAAAGAAACGGAAAACAGTCAGATTTACAAATCATCAAAAACTAAGGAGGCGCATGCGTTTTGGGTGAGCTGATAAACGGTATTCGCAAGTTCAGCTTCAAGGGAATACTTGTTATCCTGCTGGTGTTTTCGCTGATTTCGGCGATTCTCCTCGTGGAGCTGAGCGGAATACGGGCAAACCGTTATGACAGAAAACTTGAACTAATGTCGCAGGATAAGATAGTCACAAAGGATGATGCCTGTGACTCTTTAGATAAAAATGCGCTTTTATTGCGCCATAGCGGCGATGCATCCTCGTGCACAGCGTATGAGCAGTTTGCTGTCATCCTTGCCGACATGAAGGTCGGGTATGTTGCGGTAGACCTTGCACAGGATATACTGCCACCTTTTGACGGATTCGAGCAGGTCATCGTACTTTTATCCGATCTTACTCCTCTTGGACAGTCGGTTGCCGATCTTTGCGACTTTGTACATGACGGTGGTGCCGCATGGTTTCCGCTCGTGCTTGAAACCAACGTATATTCCTCTGCGATCTCACAGATAATCGGAATTGACGATCTTTCGCCCGACTACTATACGGTAGAAAGTATCTATCCGAGCGAGGAGTTTATGATAGGCGGAGGACGTGCGTTTGCCGTTTCAGATCCGTTTGAATCCTCGCTTACTGTTGTACTCTCGGATGATGCAAAGGTGTATGCGAGCGCAGATGGCCCCGACGGTGTGCCGCTTGTTTGGAAAAAAGAGTACGGAAGCGGTGTTTTTGTAGTGGACAATATCGGTATGTACGACAAAGCGATGCGCGGATTTTATGCGGCGTCTTATAGCTTGCTTGCGGATGTGTGCGTGTATCCTGTTATCAACTCGTCCACGTTTTACCTTGACGACTTTCCCTCTCAGATACCGAGCGGTAACAGTGAATACATACAGCGTGACTATCACACGACCATCCGTGATTTCTACATAAACATCTGGTGGCCGGACATGATGAATTTCGCCGACGAATACGGACTGAAATACACCGGACTTGCCATCGAATCCTATGACAATAACGTTGACGGAACAGCAGATGCTGCACCCGACACCGGAACATTTCTTAATTTTGGAAATATGCTTCTGCGAAAAGGCTGCGAGCTTGGATACCACGGTTACAACCATCAGCCGCTCGTTTTATCGAATAAAGATTACAAGGATCATTACGACTACAAAACCTGGCAGTCTGAGTCCGCAATGAAGGCGGCGTTTGACGAGCTTATCGAGCTTTGCGACACGCTTTTCCCCGATGCTGAATTTTCGCTGTACGTTCCGCCCTCAAACCTTTTGTCATACGAGGGCAGACAGTTTTTGATAAAGGAATATCCGCACATAAAAACCATTTCCGGAATTTATTTTGAGGATATTGCTGATGCGGAGCTTGATTTTGGATGTATGCAGGAGTTTTCGGTGGATAAAAATGGCATCGTCGATCAACCGCGCGTTATATCCGGTTTTATTTTGGATGACTTCCAAAATTTAGCTGCGGTATCCGAACTGAATATGCATTTTATAAACAGCCACTTCACTCACCCCGACGATGCGCTCGACCCCGAACGTGGTGCGGAACTTGGTTGGGGGGAGATGAAGCGACGTTTTGATGCTTTTCTGTCGTGGCTTTATGACTCTGCGCCGGGGCTTCGTAATCTTACCGGCACTGAGGCGTCTGCCGCTGTACAGCGATTTGCGGCAGTGGCGCCGAAAACGGAATATACCGATAGCGGCGTAAAAATAACTATTGTCAATTTCTGCGACGAGGCACAGTTTCTCGTCCGCTTCAACGAAAAAGCGCCCGATAGTATCTCGGGTGGTGAACTCACCCATCTGACAGGCGGACTTTATCTGCTTCGTGCAACAGCGGATACCGTTGACATTACACTTGAATAGGAGTAAGCTGTGAGGATCTGTTTGGTTTTGGAAGGCTGCTATCCGTTTATCAACGGCGGCGTTTCCACTTGGATGCATCAATATATAAATGAAATGCCAGAGCATGAGTTTGTGCTGTGGGTTATCGGCGCGAAAGCCGAGGATAGGGACAAGTTTGTCTACACCTTGCCCGATAATGTAGTAGAGGTAGAGCAGGTGTTTCTCGATGATGCTCTGCGTGTTAAAGACACGGGCATATTCAATCATCGCTTCACAGACGATGAAAAGGAAGCACTCAGACGTCTTGTATCTTCCGATAAACCAAACTGGGATTTGCTTTTTGAGATGTATCAGGTACGACGTATCAATCCTATGTCATACCTAAAAAGCGAGAGCTTTCTTGAAACGCTCACCGAAACCTGCCGCCGTGAGTTTCCTTTCACAGCATTTTCAGATACCTTCCATTCCGTGCGCTCACGTCTTCTGCCCGTGCTTTATCTTATGGGCTCGAAAATTCCACAGGCAGACTGTTATCATGCCATCTGCACGGGATACGGAGGACTTCTCGCCTCAATGGCGGCTTATATAACCAAAAAGCCGATGCTCCTTACCGAGCACGGGATATATACAAGAGAACGTGAGGAGGAGATCATCCGCGCAAAATGGGTGGCAAGAGCATTCAAGCCCCATTGGATCGACTTTTTCTATATGCTCTCCGACCTTACATACGAGCGGGCATTTCGTGTGACATCACTTTTTACCCGTGCCATGCATACGCAGATCGACATGGGATGCGATGCGGCAAAATGCAGGGTTATCGAAAACGGAATCAGTTACGAGCGGCTTTGCGATATTCCTCTTAAAGAGGATGACGGCATGGTGGATATCGGTGCGGTCGTCCGACTTGCGCCTATCAAGGATATCAAAACCATGATCTACGCATTCTTCGAGCTTTGTGCCAGACGTGACAACGTGCGCCTTCACATCATGGGCGGCGTTGACGACCAGGAGTATGCAGACGAATGCTATGCGCTCGTGAAACAGCTCGGACTTGAGGATAAGATTATTTTCACGGGACGTGTTAACATCATCGAATATTTTGAAAAGCTTGACTTTACTTTGCTTACAAGCATCTCCGAAGGTCAGCCGCTGTCTGTGCTTGAATCGTTTGCCGCAAGACGTCCTGCGGTAACAACGGATGTTGGCTGTTGCAGCGAGCTTCTTAACGGGGGACCCGGGGACACGCTCGGCAAGGCAGGATATTTCGCTCCTCCCATGCAGCGTTCAAAGCTCGCTGATGCTATGGAGCCGCTTTGTGAATCAAGAGAGCTTCGTCTTAAGATGGGCGAGATTGGTCAGAAGCGTGTATACGAAAATTTCCGATACATTATTATGCTCACGAAATATCGTGATCTTTACAAAGAGGTGGAAAAGGAATGGCCGGAATTGGCTTCGAATTAAAAAAGCTTTTTGCTAAAAAAGGGGTGCTGAATTTCGCCAAGGCATACGGCTATGCGGCGGTAATATGTACGGGCCCCATGCTTCTCGGCGTTTTACTGCTTGTTGGCATCACGGCACTCTGTACCTTTTTCGAAGTTGGGTTACACACACGAGAACTGCTTATATGCCTTATCACCTACACCCTACTTCTGTCTGTAACGGTATCTTCCTTTTTCTCAATGGTGGTAACAAGATACGTGGCGGACATGCTCTTTGAGGAAAAAAACGAAGTGGTTCTGCCTGCGTTTTGGGGTTCTACCGTTATTATGTTGGGCATCGGAAGTGTGCTTTATGGTATTTTTCTCGTTTTTTCAGGAGCAACGCTTCTTCAGGGAATACTCTGCTTTACACTTTTTAGTGAGCTTATTATTGTATGGAACGCGATGAGCTTTCTGTCGGCGATCAAGGACTACAAGGGAATATTCCTGTCATTTTTTGCGTCTGTTGCTGTGAGCATACTCCTCGGTGCATTTCTCCTGTGGCTGAAGCTTCCCGTTATCGAATCGCTACTGTTTTCGGTCAGTGTCGGATACGGAGTCATGCTTATATGGGACGTTATTCTGCTTCACCGCTATTTTCCCCATACAAAACTGGGAGCTTTCACGTTTATGCGGTGGATAGATGCCTTTCTGCCGCTTGCCCTCTCAGGATTTTTTATGAACATCGGTATGTTTTCGCATCTTGTGATAATGTGGTTTTCCGACATTGGAGTCAGGGTACACGGCTTATTTTATGGTGCGCCGTGGTACGACGTTCCCGCACTGCTTGCTTATATGACCGCACTTATGACTACCGTCAATTTCGTAGTGTCGGTTGAAGTAAACTTTTACCCAAAATACCGCAATCATTACAGCCTTTATAACGACAAGGGCACGATCGACAACATAAAGCAAGCCGAAAAGGAAATGATCGACACGCTGAAAACCGAGCTGTTCTACACCGCGCTCAAGCAGCTTTTGTTCACCTCCGCTGTCATTGCACTCGGCGGATACCTTCTTGACCTGCTTCCGCTCGGATTCAATGAGATCATGCGCGGTTATTTCCGTACACTCTGTGTCGGATACGGCGTTTATGCAATCGGAAATATGCTTATGTTGATCTTACTGTATTTCACGGATTATAAGGGAGCATTTATAACAACTGCGGTATTTGCTGCGGCAACAATTGGCTTTACGGTACTGTCGCTGTGCTTTTCCAATATCTATTACGGCTTCGGTTTTTTGATTGCCGCTATGATATTTGCCGCCGTATGCGCGGTGAGGCTTGATTATTTTACGAAACGGCTTACGTACTATATTCTGTCGGTTCAGCCGCTTGTCTCAGAGGACCGATCCGGAATATTTACAAGACTCGGAGTATTTCTGGAAGAAAAGCTGGAGGAAACAAAAAAATGAGGAAAAAGATTTTATCCGCCGCATGTCTGCTTTTGGCAGCTATCATGTGTATGCCCGGATGCGATGATACATTTGATTCTGCCATGAGCTCAACCCTCGGCACGACGATTGATAAATCGGAAATACAGACAGAAGAAAACATTCACATACGTGATAAAGATCTCTTGTTTGAACAGCAGAATAATACCGAAATTGTAACGATGTATCTCACTGTTTCCATGGGCAATTCCGCCGAGAATACCGATCACACATGGGAGGAAATAAATACCTATTCCGCTTACGATTACGAAGAAATGGGGGTTGAGCGCTATAAAATAGCCGGGCTGATCCAGGTGGGCGATGAAAACGGACTGATCCCCGGTGAGCTTGGCTACGGTCAGGTCGCACCCAACTGCACGGTGCAGATACGCGGTCAGTCTTCCAGCCGAAACGTGCAGAAAAACTATAAAATCAGTATCAAAGACAACAAGGGTGACTGGCGTGGACAGCAGACAATAGCACTCAACAAGCATCAGGGCGACGGTCTTCGCTTCCGCAACAAGCTCGGATTTGATCTCCTTTCGGGGATTGAAGAGCTTATGAGCCTGCGCACCACGTTTGTACGCCTTTATGTGAAGGATCTGACCTTGGGAGCCGACGCGAAATTCGAGGATTACGGAATCTATACGCAGGTTGAACAGCTTAACAAGACTGCTCTCGAGCGTCACGGACTTGATAAGAGAGGGCATCTTTATAAAATCAACTTCTGCGAGTTTTACCGCTATGAGGACACGATAGTTGCAAAGGACGATCCGAGATACGATATTGCAAAGTTTGAAGAGATACTCGAGATCAAGGGCGATGACGATCACACAAAGCTTATACGTTTGCTTGAGCGAATAAACGACTATTCGATCCCGATAGAAACCATACTTGAAGAGGATTTTGACATCGAAAACGTGGCATATTGGATGGCATTTCAGCTGCTCGTCGGAAATGTTGACACGCAGAGCCGAAACTTCTATATGTACAGCGCACAGAACGATAATCGCTGGTACATACTCCCCTGGGACCTTGACGCCTCCTTCAAACGGACGGAATACGAGCTTCTCGGGCGAAACGACTACAGCGAGTGGGAGTCCGGCGTAAGTAACTATTGGGGCAACGTGTTATTTAAGAGATGCCTTAAATCGGAAGCGTTCCGTGAGGCGCTCACCGTAGCTGTGGATGATATTTATGCCAAACTCTGTGACGGACGTGTGGAGGAATATGCAAAAGCTTATGCCGAGCTTCTGAAGCCGCTGGTTTACACCGGACGTGATGCACTCTATATGCCTGTTACTGCGTCACAGTATGATATTATCGCATCCGCACTTGTTGATGAAATTAAAGATAACTACCAAAGATTCAAGGATTCCTTTGACAAGCCTATGCCGTTCTACATAGGTGTTCCGCAGAGTAACGGCTCCAAGATCAGCCTGCAGTGGGAAGCATCGTACACGTTCGATACCGAGGCTGTTTCGTACACGGTTGAGCTGGCGCGGGATTACATATTTGTCGATCCGATCTTCAAAAAAGAAAATCTGAAAATCCCGACAGCTGAATTTGACGTTCTTCCCGAAGGTCAGTACTTTATTCGTATAAAAGCCTATGACGCCGGCGGTCAAATCCAGACTGCGTTCGACTCATACATGACCGACAGCGGTAAGGTATACGGCACAAAATGCTTCTATGTTGATGCGAACGGGCAGATCGTGGAGGATGTTTATGTCGAAGACTGAACGCTACCGTCACGAGTGGAAGTATCTTATTGATACCGCGCAGAAGGAGCTTATCTGCCGGCGACTCTCCCCGTTTTTAGAGCTCGACAAGCACGCAAAATCAGGCGGATATATGATCAGGAGCCTGTATTTCGATGATTATTTCAACACAGCCTATGAAGAAAAGGATGCGGGTGTGCTGGAACGAAAAAAATACCGTATACGCATCTATAACTGTCAAGACAGCAGTATAAAGCTTGAGCAAAAAAAGAAATTCGGCAGTTACATCTTCAAGGAGTCGGCAACGCTCACGAGGGACGAGGTCTACAAAATTCTCGACGGCGACTACGAATTTTTGCTGCACAGCAAATATCCGCTATGCAAGGAGTTTTACGTTGAATGCGTCAGCAACGTCATGCGTCCGCGCACTATCGTTGACTATGACCGCGAGCCGTGGATTCTGGATGCCGGGACGGTGCGCATCACCTTTGATATGGACGTGCGTGCTGCTGTGGGAAGTTACGACATTTTCGACGACACGCTTCCGGCACTTCCCGTGCTTGAACCTGGCAAGTGCGTAATGGAAGTGAAATACACCGAATTTTTGCCGAAGTTTGTGCGCGATATTTTGCCGGACAGAGCATCCGAATTTACTGCAGTGTCGAAATATGTGCTTTGCTATGAAAAGACCGAATATATGCGAAGCTTCAAATATTGGTATGAAAATTAAGGTGGAGGATGACTATGAGTGTACAGGACTTTATAAAAAAATCAATTCTTGAGTCGGGCGCGTTTGACGGCGTAACCGTGGCGAATGCCGCTATCGGACTCATAACCGCTCTTATCATGGGTGCCGTGATATATTTTGTGTATAGAAAATTTTATACAGGTGTTATCTATTCCCGTGCATTTGCCATAACACTTGTAGGCATGACCGTGCTGACAGCCATGGTGACGCTTGCCATCAGTACAAACATCGTAATATCACTGGGTATGGTCGGTGCGCTGTCTATCGTCCGCTTCCGTACCGCCATCAAGGATCCGCTTGACCTTTTATATCTCTTCTGGGCTATTACAACGGGAATCACCGCGGGTGCAGGAATGTATGTGCTCGTTGCAGTAGCGGCACTTGTTATGACACTTATGATAATTCTATTTTATCATAAGCAACAGAGGGGACGCATCTACATACTCGTAGTTCACTATACCGGTGATGCGGTCGGGGATGATATCATTCGTGCATTTGGCAAAATGAAGTATTTCATCAAATCCAAGACCGCGAGAAAAGATAAAACCGAAATGGCAATCGAGGTATTCTGCAAAAACAACGATACATTCTTCATGGAAAAAATAAACTCGATTGATGGGGTTGATGATACTACCCTGATTCAATATAACGGTGAATATCATGGATAAGATTTTTCAGTCATTAAACGATTTCTCAACCGTAAAAAAGCTCTTTGAGGCTATCAACAAAACGACGGATGACTTTTTGTTTGTGTTTGATATACCGCACGATGAGAACCGTTTTTTCGGCTCCATTGACCAGCGATTTGCCGTGAGAAAGCCGGGGAGTGAGGTCAATACCTTTGAGGAAATGCTTACAGTCGTACATCCGGCTGACCGAAAGGCACTTTGTGAGGACATAGAAAAAATCAAAAACGGTACACAGGACGCTCACGATATGAACTACCGTTGGATCAATCGTGACGGCGAAATCGTATGGGTCAGCTGTCGGGGACGGGTTGTACATGATGAAAGCGGCAGCCCCCATCTCATGATCGGAAGAGTATCGGAGGAGGCGGTACGTCATCTCTATAATCCAATCACCGGCCTCTCCAATAAAACCAAGCTTCGTGAAGACCTGACGGGGCGTTTGATGGGTCCTTTGGGATCGCTTATGTTACTTGAAATTCCCGAACTTGCGGACATTAATTTAAGTCATGGAAGAAGTTTCGGAAATCAGCTGCTTTGTGAGGTGGCTGATATTCTTAATGGTATGGATTCGGTGGAAGAAGCATACCATATCGACCATAATAATTTTGCGGCTGTAATCAGCGAATCCTCCTACGAGAAAACGCAGGAGATATATCGCCAGATAAACAGTGTTATGAGTGAAAAATGTTCATTCTGCGCCGGAGCTGTTCCGATCGACAAGAGTCTCTTTATCGATGTTTCTCAACTGATAGATTCCGCAAATGTCACTCTGCAAAAAGCAAAGCAAAAAACAACCGACTGTTTTGAATTCTTTTCTGCCGAGGATATTGAGCAAAGAATAAGTGCACTTACACTTCTTGAGGAGCTTAAGGAGAGTGTACAAAACAACTTCGAAGGCTTTGAAATCTGGTATCAGCCTCAGGTGAGAAGCGGGAGCTATGAGCTTTACGGGGTAGAGGCACTGCTCAGATATAATTCAAAAAAACGTGGAAAGGTTTTCCCTGATTCATTTATCCCGCTTCTTGAACAATCCCGTCTGATTGAGGCTGTGGGAATGTGGGTGCTGAATCAGGCACTCGCTCAGTGTAAAGCGTGGCGCGAATTTATTCCGTCACTGCGGGTGAGCGTGAACTTTTCAAGCGTTCAGTTTGAGGATCATAAAATCGGAGAAAAAATTGTTGATGCTCTGAAAAATACGGGAATGCCCGGAGAGTCGCTTACCGTTGAATTGACGGAGTCCGTTCAGCTGCATCAGGACAAGCATTTTTATGATTTGATCAAGTATATCAAATCGTACGGAGTGCGATTTTCCATAGATGATTTCGGAACAGGCTATTCAAATCTCGGATATTTGAAACAGCTTGACGTAAGCGAAATCAAAATTGACCGAAGCTTCGTGTCCGAGATCGAAAAGAATACCTACAATTACCGACTTGTCAGCAACGTAATTGAATTTGCGAAAACCAACTCCATACATGCGTGCTGTGAGGGTGTTGAAACCGCAAAAGAGCTTTCTATACTTGAGCCGCTTCAGGTGGATTTTTTCCAGGGATATCTCTTTGACAAGCCCTGCACAGCCTATGAGATCGCACAAAAGTACATCCACAAATCTTCCGATGCATATGAGGGAAGAATCGCGGCTATTGAGGAAATAAACCGTTTCAAAGAGCAATTCGGAACGATACACTTCGAGCCAAAGAATATCCTGCGTGCAAATGATATCGGGCTGTGGATCATTCGAATTGACAAAAAAAACAACCGTAATGAGCTTCACGTAGATGATGTAATGGAGCGAGTGCTCGGCCTCACGGAGAAGTTATCACCGGGTGAGTGTTACGATTATTGGTACAGCCGCATTTCTCACAAGGATAAGGAATATGTTGATCACGCTGTCAATGTGATGATAAATGACAAAAAGGCAGTACAATTCGGTTATCGCTGGAATCATCCAAAGGTCGGTCAGGTAACCGTACGCAGCAGCGGAATACGCACGTCGGATGAAGGCGATAAGATAGTGCTTGATGGTTATCATCGCATACTCACCGGAGTTGAGGGAGCGTAAATACGCGCAATTAATAAAGCAAGACCAAGGAGCAAATACTATGAAGACAATTCAAAGCAAAATACTGTTTGTTGTAATTACCGCGCTTATTGTGATTACTGCGATTGTAACCTCCATCGCAGTCGGTGTAACGCATAATATCATGCATAAGGATGCGGACAGAATTTTAAACAACATTTCCGAGAAGGAAGCCGCATATATCAATGACATGCTGAACGATTTTATGCAGTCATCGGCAATTATGGAGCACTACGCACTACTTGAGCTTAGCAGTGTGAGTGCGCTGAATAATGAATCCTATCGTGACGAATATATAGCGGAAATATGCCACCTTTTTGACGAGGTTGCACTTAATACCGCCGGAACAACCGCATATTATCTCTGCTTCTCACCCGAGGTGACGGGTGGTGTTACGTCAGGCTTTTACTCAAAATTCAAAGAAGATGGCGTGTACGAGCTTTCAAAAGAGGAGTTTGCGGAGCTTGACCTTTTTAACGCGAACTTTATTAAGGAAAGCGGATTTGACGTGATTGGATCCGGCAACATATGGCTGCAGCCCCGAAGGAGTACCTTTGCCCCAGACGATACGGTTGTTTCCTACCTTACGCCACTATACAAAGAAAATACCTTTTTAGGATTCCTCGGGTTCAATATGGATTTTGACTATCTGCTTCATCTGG
>JAZRNC010000179.1:0-3296 GCA_045647965.1 Eubacteriales bacterium
ATCGACGCGAATAAATTCCCACTCTGCGAGATCCTTCGATACCCAGTATCCCTCACTCACGGACGGGAACAGGTAGTATTCTCCTTTATATATACAAACGGCAGGGTCAGCAGCCTCTCTGCCGCCGCGATTGCGATGATAACGATAACTCAAATTTATCGGATTGCATATAGTACGAATTTTCATTTCAACCTCCGTTGTTTTTTAAAATTATATCACAAGCCGGGATACGTCAACAGAAAAAACAGATTCCAAATTCAGAAAGTTCTTTTTTCACCTGTTCTCGTTCACCTATGATAACTGCGGAGACTTCATTCGGGTTTAATCTGCATGGATATGAAACCGTGTTTCCGGAACTTTGCAAATCAATTTTGCGAGGTGTCGGGACAGGGGCATCCCCAATAAGCTCATAGGCTTCAAGCAGTTCCGCTTTTTCTGCAGAAACACCCATTTCATCCAAAGCAAGCGTTATTTTACCCGAACACTCAACATTTCCGACATTATACAGTGTGAATATTGAGGCTCCAAGCGCCAAATCACCATAGCGTTCCAGGTCGGCTTCCCCTGACACCTCCGCATAGGCATTGGTGATAGGCTCCCAGCCGAGTTTGTCCTCAACTCTCACAACAGGTGTGTATTTTTTGAATAGTGGACGGGAGCTTTCGTAATCTTCAAGCGGAACACGGTATCCTATAACATTGGCGAATAATCCATACGCAACTGCCGAACGCATGATATTTTCTTTGATATCATATGGGCAGCTGCTTGCACTAACCGAAATCGAATCGAGGTCATGTCCGAGCAGAAGCATCCACGGCTTACGGTAAGTGAGGGTACGGCGAAGTCTTTGAATTTTGGGTCCCCAGCCCCAGTGCGGACCGATTTCGCTTCCCGGTACATCTACCATATGTATGTACTCAGCTGTTCCTCTCTCAGGGAATACCATATTCGCAAGAATCAGCTGACCGCGTTCATCACAACGCTTTCTTATCGCTTTTGTGTAGGAATAATTGGAGCTGTACATTGGAAGCACTGTACGCATTTCCGCATCCCATGTAAGGGGCAGATCGGAATAATAAAAATGATCTTTCCGATAATTATAGCTCCCGAGTCCGGCAAGATTGTCTATATAAACGCCATCAAGCTTGGTTCCTTCTTCTGCGGCCTTTCTTTCAAAACGTTCAATATTGGATATCTGAAGATTGAAGCTGTTGAATCCGGGAATATCCGGCGTATGGTTTGTAACAAAGCATACCGTCTCGCCGTATACATACCATCCGACTGTAAAATATCTTCCGTCCGCTAACAGATTCGCAGAATTCCGAATCGCTTCCGCCGCGTCCTTTACACGCACATCCGGGAATCCCGGCTCCATATTTTCGCTTGTATCATTCAGAAGCTCAGCAAAACGTTCCATATACTGCTCATAGGTTGGCTCCGGTTCTTTCTTCTGGCCGGGCCATTCCATCCATTGTTCTGCCGGAGCGGTGTAACGGAACGAGGCGACATTGTTCTGCTTGTCGAAAGCAAAGGACCCGGGAGTTTCATTATAGCCGAACGCAAAATCCTCCACATTTTCAAGCCGATCGTATGCATGCTGGAACAACCAGTTTCCGCCGGGTCGTTTCTTCAAAAAATCCTCGGGAAACATATTGTAATAATCCTTTGCGGCTGCACGAATCCCCCAATTCTGTACCGTCGGTGCATAAATCAGAATGGAAAATTCCGCCTTGGACGTCAGCTTGCTTACAGAAGCCGAAAGCAAAAGATCAAACCGTACGCTCATATACCCATCGGATGATTTGTCGGATTGGCTATAAGCAATCCGAGATATCAGCGGAGGATCCATAGGCACTGCCATTGCGACCGTATGACTTCCATCGGAGACAGCAGCAAACGGGTAAACACTGACCTCATGACCGTCAAGGGTGCTGTCAGTTAAATTCACATAAGTTCCGGCGGCATCTATCGGAGCCTTATTCGATATATCGGAGTACCAGCAGAGTCCGTTGTTTCTGAGAGGCAAACGATATTCAACGCGAATTTTTCGATCAGTTACATCCGTCGTTTCCAGTAAGGCATCCATGCGGACTGCGTTATGAAACACTGTATATTCAGCGTTCATATGTATTGCATGTTCAGATAGTTCACCGGACTGTACATATCCTTTTTCATTATCAAAAAGCTCTGCGCTGAATACGGATTCCTTTCCGGTTTCCATATCGGTAATAAAGAAGCCGGAGAGAGCATCCGAAATCAATTCATCTCCATTTACGATCACTGATTCAACTGTGCCGAAATCAGTATATTTTAGTGACATACATCCTGCTGTCAGTCTTTTCATTGCATTTTCTCCCCTTCAAAATTCATACTTCGCTGATTTTGTGATTTACTGTATGAAAATATCCGACTCCATGATTATTTCGATCAATTGTAAGAATTTTCATGCGGCGTACCATCCCCATTATAACACGGGTACTCCGAAGAATCAATATATCGCCGAAAATTTGCCAAATCGTGCCCACAGATTCCGCGAAGAATCCACGCCCCAAAAAATCGCGCACCCACTTGCATTTTTCCGGCGAAAGAGTTACAATATAAACGGAAAAGAAAAACAATATTATAACCTATATTATAAAAGGAGAAAAACTATGATAGCGGACAGCATTACAAACAGAGCGCTTTATGAGAGAGCGTGGCCCGTTATGAAAACGGCGTTTGATTTTATCGAAAAGGCAAAGGCAGAAAATCTGCCGAAGGGAAAATACGAACTGGACGGAGATAAGGTATACGCCAACGTCGGATTCTACGACGGGGATGCCGCTGCCGGCGAAAAGTGGGAAGCACACCGCAAGTACATTGACGTTCAGTACGTGATCCGCGGCTGTGAAACGATGGGTTGGCAGATGATGGACAATTTTGACGGCGAGATTCCGTACGATGAGGGTCGTGACGTGGGATTTGTCTACGGAATCGAGGGATTTGACGTAACTCTCACCGATGACAAATTTGCCATTTACTTCCCGCAGGATCTCCACCAGCCTCTCAAGAGCGGCAAGGGCGAGATCTATAAGGTCGTCGTAAAGATCCGCGTGGATCAGATGTAAGAGAAGAGAGAATGTAATCATTTATTTGGGGGAAGGAAAACTTTTTTTCGAAAAAGTTTTCCTTCCCCCTAAAGCCCCCATCCTTTCAAAAAACTTTAAGAAAAATGGATAAGGATATATGGTATATATAAGTCGACATCTTTGTCCTTCTTTTTTAAAAGTTTTTTGAGGTGTGGGAGGGGTCAGGGG
>JAZRNC010000180.1:0-2538 GCA_045647965.1 Eubacteriales bacterium
GGAAGACAACCAACCCAGACAACTCCTTGGCTCACAGAACGACATGGCTACGATCCGACTTATCTCTTTTTTTCCAGCGAATACCTTGCCGCTTACCCCGCGCTCGTCCGTCGAATCGCCGAACTTGGTGGGTGGAATGTTACAACCACCGATATGCCGCGCGGCGAAATCTATCCTCTTGACGTTGGCTTTAACGTAGCGCTCACTAACGATTCCATGGGTCACCCCTGCCTTCTCGGGCATCGAAGTGCCGTTTGTCCGGAGCTTCTCGCCCACGCCGAAAAAAGCGGGATACGGTTCATCCCCGTACGTCAGGGTTACACAGGATGCTCGTGTCTTTGCACAGACGATGTCGTACTGACGTTTGATGCGGGACTAAAAAAAGAATTACAAAAAAACTCTATTCCCTGCCTTCGTTTGCCGGGAGGTGGTATTTCACTCCCCGGATACAACGAAGGGTTTCTCGGAGGTGCCTGTGGGTTTTATGATAAAACCATATACCTCTTTGGAAACGCAGACAAGCTTCCCAGCGCACGTGAGCTGAATGAATTTGCGAGGCAGCACGCGTACAAGATCCATTCCCTATCTGCCGGTTCTATCATCGACTATGGGGGACTAAAAATATACAAACGAAAGGGTACTCACCATGTATGAATTTATCTGCGATATTATGCGCGACGCATCGAAAATTATGCTTAACGCGCACGATATCCATTCCACCGTAACCGAAAAAACAGGAAGCGCGAACTTCGTAACCATTTACGACACCGCGGTTCAGGAAAAACTGATTTCCGCCCTCCATGAAGCTCTTCCCGAAGCAATTTTTATTGCGGAAGAATCGTCTGAGAACCCCACAGATCTTCTCGCAAACAATCTGGCATTTATTATCGATCCGATAGACGGCACGACGAACTTCATCCACAATTGCCTTCACAGCGCCATCTCCGTAGCTCTGTGTGACCACGGTACCATCATTTTCGGTGCAATATATCACCCCTACCAGGATAGAATGTACTACGCGGAAAAAGGCTGTGGTGCTTTTGTAGAGCACGGTGGCATGCGTCATCCGATCCACGTTTCCGATCGCGCTCTCTGCGATGGGCTTGCTGCGGTTGGTACTGCCCCTTACTATAAAGACACCCTTGGGAAACATACATTTGATGTCATGTATACTCTTTTCAATACCGCCCTCGATGTACGCCGCTTCGGTTCTGCCGCTCTTGACATGTGCATGGTTGCGTGCGGTATGGTAGACGTCTACATCGAATATCTGCTCTCCCCGTGGGATTTTGCAGCGGGTTCCCTGATTGTTGAAGAAGCAGGCGGTATTATTTCCACAGCAGAACAAAAGCCGCTGCGTTTTGACATGCCGATCTCCGTCGTTGCCGGAAATCCCACCGCATACCGTGATCTGATAGAACTAAATATTTTATAATTTATAAAACAAAAAGAAGCAAGATTCCCGAAAAGGAAAATTGCTTCTTTTTTTGTAAGAATTCAAGTTAAGCAATATACTTTCCAAATGCCGAAACGAGCTTCTCGTGCCGCAGTTCAGCATTATCCTCAAGCCATATATAAACAGTTCTGAGCATCCATTCCACATCAAATTTCGGATCAATATCCTTTCCGAAAATACGTGTGTACATCTTTGTCACGTCATCCGTGCAATCATCCCCACGCAAGAAATGCTTTAAATTCGCGCTGAATAGCTTGAGGGTATGATCATACATATTGTTCAACGACGCAAGGTCCCGCTTTGAAACAGTCGTACAATGAGGTGTAGCCGTACAGGAAATGTCAACCATACAGAACGGCATATCATCCCACACTGCCGATGTCATTACATATTTCTGCGGAGCAAGGCTCGGCGCGAAATCACAGAGGATTACATTGTATTTTTCACGAATGATGCCTGATAGTTTCATCAAAAATTCACCGTTATTCTCACCCGATACATCTATCTCTATATCAATATCCGAATATTCATCAAACGAATCGTTTGCAATGCTGCCATACAAGCTGCATTTCTTCACGCCAACGACTCCTTCAAGGAAAACACACATTTCATCCGCAAGTTCTCTAATATTTTTTTGCATAAATTTCCTCCATTTACCAAGGTTCTCGTTCAAAATAGTATTTCTTATTATGTACGCAGATACTTTGTATTACGCCCATACATATGTACATTGACAGCATCGAGGAGGGACCGTAAGAGAGAAACGGAAGCGTAATTCCAACGACCGGAAGCATTCCGAGACACATTCCGTTGTTCTCCACCGTTTGTGCAACCAACATTCCGACCACACCGATGCAAATATACGACGCGTATTTTTTTCGGGTATTTCCGGCAATATGCAGTATTCGCAAAATCAGCACGCTCATCAGTAAAATATAGGTAAACGTACCGATAAATCCGAATTTTTCAGCCATCACGGCAAACAGAAAGTCGGACTGACCGTGTTTGAGCGTTTTATATACGTTGCCACCTGCAAATCCCGCACCTCGAAATCCGCCCGAAATAATGCAGTTTCGGCTGAT
>JAZRNC010000181.1:0-8290 GCA_045647965.1 Eubacteriales bacterium
GGTAACACCTCGCTTTTGAGTAGTAAGCCGAGCTCTGCTTCCGTATACAGTATATCACATATTTTATCAATACACAATAACGTTGTTTTTTAGTCAGACTCACCTGACGCGCGAGTTTGAGCAACACGTTCTTTTTTAGCAAAAAGCCCCCTCGATTGTTATTGACAACCGAGGAATCTTTCACGTTGGCCTTATCTAAATATATGTCACCTTATCTTAATGACATTGCTCCTCGGTGTCCCTCTTTAAAAAAATTTATAGAAGATGGAGATGGGGGAAGGAAAACTTTTAAAAGTTTTCCTTCCCCAAAAAAATGATTTATATTTTAAAATGACGGTTATTCCGCATCGGGGAGTCCGACGACGGCGTCAACGGGAAGCGAAAGAATGACTCCTTTTGCTTCACTCTGTACACCGCACTTACTGCTGATCGCGTTCATAATTTCCAGTTTATTATCCTTACCGGAAATAATCAGAACGATTTCTTTTTCATCCTGGACGTTTGCGCCCCATACGCTTGCAAGTCCGTCGTTTCCAACACGTCGGCTGTTTAATACAGTACCGCCGCCTGCTCCTACCGAGCGAGCCGCTTCCATAACCTCGGCGCTGAATCCGCGTTCAACGATCACGGCGATCAATGTGTGATTGATTTCAGACATAGGTTCATCATCCTTTCTGGCATTTGTTTCGTTCATTCCGTTCGGACAAAGCATACGAAGAACAAAATTACTGATTCCGTTAAGCGGCATTGTAAAAGCAATTCCGCTGTTTACCGTACCGATCTTGCATTCTTTTTTCAGTTTTTTCAGCGTGCTGTCGGCAATGTCCTTTAATATTGTACAAATCAGAATGCTTTTGTCACTGCTTCCAAGGCCGAGAGTGTTCATAATTTCACTCGATGCCGTACCTTCCGCGTGAAGGCGGTAATGTACGGGAAGATCTTCACGCTGGAACATTTTGTCGGCTTTTTGTGCAAGCTTGGGATTGGTAATCAGAACGAGCAGACGAAGGGAAGGGGGAGTGTTTTTTTGTTCCATCATTTAAAATCCTCCTCAAGTTCGACAATAATATCGCCATCCACAAGGGTAAGCGCGTGACTTGCGGCAAGCTTTTCCATTTTCCATTTTTTATATCGATAGCTGATACCCATGATCTGAATGGCAATCAGAGGAGTCAGAGCTACGAGGGAAACCACGCCGAACGCATCGTTCATAATGTTTCCGCCAAGCATTCCGCACGCGCCGATACAAAGGGGCAAAAGGAACGTGGTGGTCATCGGTCCGCTTGCAACTCCACCGGAGTCAAACGCAATACCGACGAAAATCTGGGGAACGAAGAACGACATAACGAGGGCGGTGAGATATCCGGGGATAATGATGTAGTGGATCGGAATTCCCGTAAGCACGCGTAACATGGCAATACCGATACTTCCGGCAACACCGATGGATAAACAACGACCCATCGCTTTACGGGAAATGGTTCCGTTGGTGACGGTTTCAACCTGATGATTGAGGATCTGGATTGCGGGCTCTGCCTTTACGATAAAGTAACCGATCAGAACACCGATGGGAACGAGGATCCATTTCGTACTCATAGCGGCGAGTTTTTCTCCGAGAAGGGAACCAACGGGGGCAAAACCGACGTTTACACCGCAAAGGAAGAGGACGAGACCGATGTATGTATAGAGGAAACCGAACAGAATTCGGAATGTTTCTCGATGGTGATAACGCTTTGTGAAAATCTGGAATACAAAGTAAACAAGAATAATGGGAAGAATGGAAATGAACACTTCTTGCGCGTAATGCGGGATCTGGAACGCAAATTCGAACACGACGTCACGCATTGTGATGACTTGTGGAATGAGAGTGGAGGAGACGACGGTTTCACCCGGTGTGTAGAAACAGCCGAGAATGAGTACCGCGAGAATCGGACCGCCACTTGCCAGCGCAATCAGACCGAAGCTGTCGTCGGAAGAGTGTTTACCGCTTCGCATAGACGAAATACCGACACCCATTGCCATGATAAACGGAACGGTGATCGGGCCGGTGGTAACTCCGCCTGAGTCAAACGCTACGGCAAGGAATCCCTTCGGAGTAAAGAGGGATAAACCGATGAGCACGGCGTACATTACGAGAAGAATATACGAAAGATTGATTTTCCAAATGATACGGAGAACTGCGATGCCAACAAACAAACCAACACCCAGCGCCACCGTCATAATCAGTGTCTGGTTGGGAATGGCAGGAACCTGCTCAGCGAGCACTTGAAGATCCGGTTCAGCGATCGTAATAATGAATCCCATAAGGAAGCTGATCGCTGCAATAATTGCGACTTTTTTTGTTTTTGTGAGCTGTACACCGATGCCTTCACCGAGCGGACCCATTGACATTTCTGCGCCGAGCTGGAAAAGTCCCATACCGACGATCAGAAGTACCGCACCGACGAGGAACATAACCACTGTTCCTATCTCAAGCGGAACAAGAAATACGCTTAAAATCAGTACGATTCCCGTGATGGGCAAAACGGCGGACAGTGATTCAAGAATTTTGGCTTTGATAGTCTGGTTCAATCACAAATCCTCCTTTTGCTTTTTTGCTGTGATATACTCTCTAATATAATATGTAGAAATTATTCATTTCAGCAATACTATTATACCTTTTTTTTGAGGATATGTCAATGCGCAATAATAGAGAGATACTATTTTTTAAATTAAATAGATTTATAGACTTTACACAAAATAAATTTTGTGGTTTTGAGGATATGGACGGAATTGTCGCGGGAAGCTACAAAAAATCGGGAAAGGACTTGACAATTATTATGGTGTAAAGTATAATATAATCATAGAAGCAAAGCACGCGTTCAAGTGAACGCGTCAGGCGTATTTACAGGAGGGCTGATATGCGAAAAAAACAAATTGACCAGGACGCGGTTTTGTACTCGTTATGGAGTTGTGTACTCGCGATACTGTCTGTATGTTTGAAGGAGGTGGTCACCGGAGCGGTCATTCGTTCGGGATGGGGCGTCGTCGGCATAATATTCGACGTTCTCATCGGGATCGGCTGTATCTATGTGCTTCCTCTTACGTTACTTTTGTGGAAATTCCGAGACACGATAGCGGATCGGTACGTGCCGAGCGAGAACCCGAGGCTTTGGATAAAGTATGCCGGGAAGCTTTTTTTGCCCGGGGAGCTTGCAAGACTCGTCCTTCTCATATTCCCTGCTGAAATATTCATTAACAGCTTGGTATTTGTAAACCGAGTCTTTATATTCGGTTATCCCGGAAAGGTGTTATACGATATCACGTACGGGCAGTACAGCGGTAGATTTTTGGACACGATGTATGAGACGGGCGTAACGATTGGTGAATTTATCCTCATTGTTTTGTGTTACATTGTGGCGATGCTTCCGTATTGGTTCGTTCTGTTCCGTGGATTTTTCAAAATATGGAATGTTGAAAAAGAAAGAATAGAGAATAACCGCCCCCGCGATTGCAAAGTAGTGCGTAACCGTTCTTCAAAGAAGGTTCGCGTTGTCAGAAAGGAAAAGCCGGAGCGCAAACGCCGTGAATTTACCGTTAAACTTCAGGACGACGTAAAAAGTATGCTGCTGAACGCGTGGTATGTGCTTGTGGAATTCGTTTTGATCGGTATGGCATCCAATGTGATCATACTTTTGTTCGGCACGTTATTTTCCGTCATCGGAATCAAATACGGGTTTACTCCGGGAAACACAAGGAGCATTCGTTTGGCAATCGTCGTGATCACCCTTCTTGCGTGTATGTCAGCCATTATTGTTTTCGCAAAGCTGATCGGACATTCGGATGTTGACAGACGTCAGGCAAGTGGCATAAAACTTAAATTTTCAGCAAAGGATATGGCTGTCTTTTGTACGATCGGAGGTATTGGATTTGCGATACTTTGCTTTATTTTCTCCTGGCCGTCGATGTCTCGGTTGTTTTTCGCAGGGCCTGTGCCGCAGATTGCTGAGTTGTTCTCGAGAGAAGAATCGTCATTCGGCGTGAATGCGCAGTCGTTTTCGCTTGACATTACGATCGGGGCGATCCTGATTTGTACGATAATCTTTATCATCAGTGCAATGATCGGTTACGTCGTGGGATTCAGAGAACGCGTTGAAGAGATCCATGAAGCAGCACGAGTGGATGCAAGGGAGTATGTAAGCGAAAGTCGTAGGGAATACCAAACGGAGTCGTGTGTTTCGTCAGCTTTCGAAAAAACGGAGGAAAAAATGAAAACGGATGAGGAGATCTTCCGCGAAAAGCTTGACCGCAGAACGGAAGAGTTTTACATAAGACTTAATAAAAAGAAAAAACAGTTTTATATTACGCTTACGGTTGTCATTTGGCTCGTTGATATCCTCATGTGGGTGCTCTGGGCAATGAGCTCCGAGGAAGGCTTTTTCTCACCGAGCGCGGCGTTCTTTACGATGGGATTGATGCTTCCGTTTTGGCCCTTCAAGGTACACGATAAGATATTCGGGAAGAATTATTACGCTGAAGTACTCGAAATGCGCGCGGAAACAGTATACGCAATCCGTGGCGGAGCTTATATGCGTGCCGGCAGACCTACGCAGGGAAGAGGCGTTTCTGTAAAAACAGAGGAAGTACTTCTTTTGAAAGGAGAAGACGGTGTCAGTTTCACCTTAAAGCTTCCGGGCGGATGTGAAACCAAATATAAAAAAGGGGAGTACGTATACAAGCTTTCGGCGTATCCGTATCCGGTGAAATGTTCGCTTTCTTCGAGTTACGTGTGTCCGAAGTGTTCGAGGGAAATCGATAAAAAACAAAAACAGTGCTATAACTGTAAGACGAAAGTACCGTAATCAAAGAAAACAGCGTGGTGGTCCTACCGAGATCGCCGCGCTTTTTGAATGGATGAAAATTACTCAATAATACTTGACATTTATGGATGAAAATTACTCAATAATACTTGACATTTGTGGTATGTTGTGGTATAAAAGTATCAGTAGTTATGCCGTGTATACAAAGTATCCGGAATTGGTGAAAAAGATGGCTGATACAAAGCAACGACGTGTCCTGCGTGACGCAAAGAAAAAAGAAATGCAGAAATAAAAATGTGCGCAAATGTGTGCAAAAAAATAAGGAGATTTTTATGCGTAAACTGATTATCAAAGGAAAAACAATTGATTCCGTAAAAATTGTTACGGGAGAGAGCGAAGCGGAAAAATACGCCGCAGAGGAGCTTCTGAAATATCTCGGAAAGCTCGCGGGCGTGACAGGGGATGGAGAATATCCCGTAACCCTTAATATCGACTCGACGATCGGCCGTGATGGATATCGCGTTCAGGTATGTGACGAATGCGGTCTTACGATCAGCGGCGGAAATAAACGAGGCGTTGTTTACGGCGTATATCAGTTCCTCGAAAAATATGCGGGGATGAAGTTCTATACTCCTACCTTTGAATACGAGGGCGAGGGAGACATCGTCGTTGACGAGGGATGCGAATACGTTCCGATCTTCGAATTCCGTCAGGGAGACGGATATGCATTCGTGGATGGTCAATTGATGGCGGATTGGAGAGCAAAGGTGGGATTAAACGCCAGCCTCGGCGAAAGACATGGTGGCCCGTACAGATGGGTTCCTGGTTTTGGATGCCACACAATAGGACAACTTACCGATACCACACAGAGTGAATCGCCTTGCTTGACCGATCCGGCAATATATGAAAAGGCTCTTGCCAGAGTAAAGGAAGCTCTTGCTGCAAATCCGGGTTACGAAGTTATTTCCATTTCACAGAATGATAATAAAAATTATTGTAAATGTGAGCGCTGTTCTGCTATTATTGAAGAAGAAGGAAGCGAAATGGGACCGATTCTTCGTTTTGTCAATGCGATTGCAGACGATATCAAGGACGAATATCCGGATATTGTCATTGAAACTCTCGCATATCTTTATTCCGTGAAGGCACCGAAGATCACAAAGCCGAGACCGAACGTATGTATCCGTTACTGCACGATCCGCGGATGCTTTGGACACGAAATTTCCGATTCAACTTGTTCATTCAACAAAAAGGTGCTGGAAGAACTTGGCGGCTGGAGTGATATCCACGACCGTATCTACATTTGGGACTATGTGGCAAACTTTGCAAGCTATATTCCGCCGTATCCGAACTTTAAGGTTCTTCGTCGTAATATGCAGTTCTATGCGGAACACGGCGTACGCGGTATGTATCCGGAAGGACAGCATAACGCGACGGGATTCGGTGAATTCCAGGAGCTTCGTACTTACCTTGTTAATAAATTGATGTGGAATCCTCTTATGACTGATGCTGAGTATCACAAGGAAATGAACGGCTTCCTCAAGGCATACTACGGGGAAGGCTGGAGATACATCCGCTTCTTCATCGACTGGACAAATGCTGAGGTCGGAGAAAATCATATGCGTCATTTCTGGGAACCGTTCGAGATCATTCCCAAGGATCGCTATGAGGCGGCAGAAGACGTTCTTGAAATGTGGTGGAATAAGGCGGAGGAAATGGCAGGAGATCGTCTTGAAAACGTACAGCGTTCCCGTATGCAGTGGGAATACATGAAGCTGATGCTCCATCCGGATCCGATCGAAGGTAAAAAATTCTACGACAATATGCTGAAATGGAACCTTCGTTGGAAAGAAGACTATCAGGTTCCGAACGATCCGTATGACTATGCAGACCCGCCGCTTGATTGGATGGATATTTCCATTTATCCGTGGGAAAAGAACAATCCGCACGTGCTTGAAATTAAGAAGAGACGTGAGGAAAGAGCAAAGGCAGCGGCAAATAAGCAGTAATTATGCAAAGAATCGAAAAGCAGTCTCCCGAAAAGGGGGCTGCTTTTTTGTGTGATTGGGGAATTTTTTGCAGAAATCTTGACTTTCCACCGTCAATGTGGTACAAATAAATAAAACAAAGGATTCGGGGGAACGAGCGTGAAGACAAATAAGGCGGGAAACACAAAAAAAGACGCTTGGATATGGAGCATTCTGACGGGGACACTGCTTCTTCTTGAGGTCGGTATCGCTCTTTTTGTGAAAGATGCGGTGATTCGTCCGTACGGAGGAGATGTTCTCGTGACGGTGCTGATCGGTTGTTTTGTGAGAATATTTATCCCGGATGGTGTACCCGCTCTCCCCGTATTCGTTTTTCTTTTTGCCGCAGGGGTAGAGATTTGTCAATATTTCGATATTGTGTCAATATTGCATCTCGATGGGATCGCATTTTTCCGTATTCTGATTGGGCAGACCTTTTCGGTGGCGGATATTCTTTGCTACGCCGCAGGATGCGTGATATTCTTTGGGATAGATTCTTTTTTTAGAGTTAGGAGAACGGTATGAAATTGATACATATATCGGACTTGCATCTTGGAAAGCGGTTTATGGAATATCCTATGGTGGAAGAACAAAAGGATATTCTCGATAAGATCGTGAATATTCTGCAGGTAGAAAAGCCGGATGCGCTTCTTATCGCCGGGGACGTGTACGATAAAACGGTACCTACAGCGGATGCCGTCGGACTGCTTGATGAATTTTTGGTCAGCGTTGCTGCAGAGAATATTCCTGTGTTCATCATCAGCGGAAATCATGATTCACCGGAGAGACTTTCGTTCGGTTCCCGGTTTATGAAAAAAAGCGGGGTATACTTTGCCTCGGTGTATGACGGTACGACGGAATCGGTGACATTGCGGGATGAATATGGAGACGTGGAAATTGTGCTGCTTCCGTTTATCAAACCGGCATCTGTCAGAAAATATGCCGCAGAGTTTGATATTGCGGTAGAGACGTGCAGTGATGCCGTTCGTTTTGCACTGCGGAATTTCCAAAGGAGAGATACCAGACGTCTCGTTCTTTTGGCGCATCAGTTCGTTGTTGGGTCGGAGACGTCGGACTCGGAGGAATTGTCAATCGGCGGTGCGGACAGCGTGGATGCATCGGTATTTGAGGAATTTGATTACGTGGCACTCGGACATCTTCACCGACCGCAGAACTGTCATTCGCCACGGATACGGTATTCGGGCACGCCCTTAAAATATTCATTTTCGGAGGCACACGACAAAAAATCCGTCACCGTCGTTGAACTTGGAGAGGGCGGAGATTTGACGGTGCGGGAAGTCCCCCTAAAACCGATGCGCGAGATGTACAAGCTGCGCGGCAGTTACGATGAACTCACGCTGAAAAGTTTCTGGGAGAGCGGGAAATATACCGAGGCGTTTTTGCATATCACACTGACGGATGAGGAAGATATTCCCGATGCGATTGGAACACTGCGCGCCATCTACC
>JAZRNC010000182.1:0-19511 GCA_045647965.1 Eubacteriales bacterium
CATGAGGTCAGCCGTATCATTCTGACTCGTCCGGCGGTTGAGGCGGGGGAGAGACTTGGATTTCTGCCGGGGGATCTGCAAAGCAAGATCGATCCCTATCTGCGCCCCCTCTACGACGCTCTCTATGAGATGCTTGGTGCAGAGTCCTGCGCACGAATGATGGAAAAAATGACGATCGAGATCGCTCCCCTTGCGTATATGCGCGGAAGAACCCTCGACGACTCGTTTATCATTCTCGATGAAGCGCAGAACACGACCCCCGAACAGATGAAGATGTTTCTGACGAGACTTGGTAACGGATCAAAGGTTGTCGTAACGGGAGACCTGACGCAGACCGACTTGCCTCGCGGAACGAAAAGTGGGCTTGCGATTGCATCCCAGATCCTGAAGGGAATCGACGACATCGGCATCCATGAGTTCAACGAACGCGACGTCGTTCGTCACCGACTCGTGCAGCGGATTATCGTGGCGTATGATAAATATGACCGAGATCGAAAAATCAAAGATAACGAACGACGTGAGTCGGGAAAATACAAGGCGGTGAGAAAACATGGCGAGACTTAAGATCTACTGGGCAAACGAACAAAACGAGAAAAAAGTGAGTTTTTCCTTAAAACTGCTTATAAAAAAAGCGATCCGTACCACGCTTCTTTGCGAGGGATTTGACAGAGCGGCGGCGGTGTCGGTGACTCTCACGAACAATGCGGGAATCCGCGAGAAAAACCGTGAATTTAGAAACATAGATTCCGCGACGGATGTTCTTTCGTTCCCGATGTATAGCATGAAGGATGGGGACGTGCCGGAAGAATTTTTTGTGTGTGAACTTGGGGATATCGTTTTGTCCCTGGAGAGAGCCGCCGAACAAGCGGTGGAATTCGGCCACGGTTACGACAGAGAATGTGCGTTCCTCGTCGTTCACTCCGTACTGCACCTCCTCGGATACGACCATGTGGACTCCGAGGAAGAGGATCGGAAAATGAGAGAACGGCAGCGGATCGTTATGAAAAAACTCGGACTTGAGAGATAAACAATGTTAAGGATAATGAAAAATTGAGGTTATTATGACAAGAACAGCATTTATAGCAATCGTAGGAAGACCGAACGTCGGAAAAAGCACGCTCATGAACAAGCTGATGGGGGAAAAGGTGGCAATTGTTTCCTCAAAACCCCAGACCACGAGAAACCGTATTGCGGGTATTCTCACAAAAGGGGAAGATCAGTATGTGTTTCTTGATACCCCCGGTGTTCACCGTGCCAAAAACAAACTCGGAGAATATATGATGAAATCCGTTCGTTCGTCGGTGGCATCGGCGGATGCGGTAATTTTGATGGCGGATGCCGGTCATCCTGCCGGAGAAATTGAAAAGAATCTGATCAGCCAGATCAAAAAGGCGGAGCTTCCGTCCATTCTCGTGCTGAATAAAATCGACCTTGTGAACCGTGAAAAGCTTGCCGAGACTATCTCGGAATACGCTACGCTGCACGATTTCAATGCGGTCGTTCCCACCTCGGCAGAAAACGGTAAGAACGTCGAGGATGTTCTCGAGGAATCGGAGCAGTTCCTCTATGAGAGCGAATGGATGTTTGACGACGACAGCCTGACGGATCAGCCCGAAAGACAGATGGTAGCGGAAATCATTCGTGAAAAGATCCTTCGTACTCTGTCGGATGAAATTCCTCACGGTACTGCCGTCGTGATCGAAGAATTTACGGAAGAAGAGAATATGATCCGTGTCCGCGCGGAGATCTACTGTGAAAAACAATCGCACAAAGGGATCATCGTCGGCAAAAACGGCGCATCCCTCAAAAAGATCGGAACGTACGCGCGAGAAGATATGGAAGAATTCTTCGGTATGAAGGTCTACCTCAACCTTTGGGTAAAGGTAAAGGAAAAATGGCGTGACGACGCGATGAGCTTAAACAATTTTGGATTTAAGCCGGAAGATCTTCAGTAATTACGGAGTCGGATATGGAAGATATTGAGGTTGACGGCCTTGTCGTACGGGAAGTAAAAACCGGAGAAGCGGATAAAATCATCACACTTCTTACCGCGGACTACGGAAGGATCACGATCACGGGAAAAGGCGTGGGGAGTATGCGCAACAAACACGCGGCGTCCGCTCAGCTTTTTTCCTACAGTACGTTTCAACTGCGCAAAAAAGGGGAGTTTTATTACATTCGCGACACGTTTTTTATCGAGTGCTTCATGAACATCCGATACGACGTGGAAAAACTTTCCCTCGCCAATTACGTCTGTGATGTCGTATACGATCTGTCTGTGGAGAACACGGAGGACAGAGAGCTTCTATCCCTTGCGCTGAATACACTGTACGCTATCGCCAATATGGATAAATTTCCGCTCGATCACATCCGTGCGGCGTTTGAATTTCGCGCGGCGGTGCAGGCGGGATTTATGCCGGATCTGTCTGGCTGCGGCATTTGCGGGTGTGAGCCTGAGGGAGAATCCACGCTCGACGTGATGAACGGACGGGTACTGTGCCGGAAATGTCGGATTCTTCTTGAAAGCGATCCTACGTTTATTGCGGACGAATCGCAGGCGAAGATCTTTCTGCGGCTGTCCTATCCGGTTTTGTGCGCGCTTCGATACATCGAGGGGGCGGGTGTGAAAAAATTTCTGCTGTTTTCGCTTGACAAGACGGAACAGACTCTGTTTTCACTGATTACGGAACGGTATCTTCTCAATCACCTGGAGCATGGATTTTCGTCACTGGATTACTATAAGAAAATAAAGCTGTAGACTCACAATCAGAGGTGAAAATGAACACAAAAGTACTATATACCCTTGAATTTGATAAAATTCGCGAACAACTTGCCGAAGTAGCTCAGACGAAGGGGGCGGCGGAACTGGCAATGCGGCTGGAACCCTCGTCCGACATTGATAAGATAAAATACGCACAGACTCTGACGACGGATGCGAAAACCCTCATCGGTTTGAAAGGACTTCCGTCGTTCGGACATATCAAGGATGTACGACCGAGCGTTGAGAGGGCAAACAAGGATGCGATCCTCTCACTGCGGGAACTGCTCGACTGCGCGGCTGTTTTGCGTACGGCAAGAGGGCTTCTTGACTATATCAAAAGCGACCGCGTTCCCGATACAAGGATAGCGGAGATCTTTGAACGTCTGGTTGCGAACAGACATCTTGAAGAAAAAATCACAAGAGCCATTCTGGCGGACGATTTTGTGGCGGACGAGGCGAGTCCCGAGCTTTCCGAGATCCGTCGCAAGAAACGCGCAACCGACAACCGCATCAAAGAAATTCTCCAGAAATTCGTGTCGGGACAGTCGAAGTATCTGCAGGAGAATATCGTTACGACCCGCGGCGGTCGATTCGTTATTCCTGTTAAAGCGGAATATCGTGCGGAAGTGCGCGGACTCATCCACGACACGTCTCAATCGGGCGCGACTCTTTTCATCGAACCGATGGCGGTCGTGGAAGCCAATAACGAGCTCAGAGAACTCGAGAGCAAGGAGACGCACGAGATCGAACGGATCCTGCGCGATCTGTCCGCCGGCGTTTCCGTATCGGGGGATTCTATCGTTCTTGACTACTATAACATCAACGAACTCGCATTCCGTTTTGCGTGTGCGGAGCTTTCGTTCCGAATGGATGCCGCGCCGCCGAGAATATCGGATAAATGTGTGATCGATCTTATCCGTGCGAGACACCCTCTTCTTGACAAAGCCACTGTGGTGCCGACGACCGTGTCTCTCGGAAAAAATTACAAAATGGTCGTTATCACCGGTCCGAATACGGGCGGTAAAACGGTAACACTGAAAACGATCGGACTGTTTACTCTGATGGCGCAGGCGGGACTTCACGTCCCGGCGGAGGATACGTCCACGATCGGGGTGTTTGACGAAGTGTTTTCCGATATCGGAGATGAACAGAGCATCGAACAGTCTCTGTCTACGTTCTCCTCACATATGAAGGGGATTGTCTCCATTATCAATAAAATGACGGATCGTTCTCTCGTGCTGTTTGACGAGCTGGGAGCCGGAACCGACCCCGTGGAGGGGGCAGCGCTGGCTATGGCGATCCTTGAAGAAGCAAGACTTGGCGGTACTCTTTGTGCGGCGACGACTCATTATGCGGAACTGAAAGCATATGCCATTGAGACGGAGGGAGTTGTGAATGCGTCGTGTGAATTCGACGTGAATACGCTTCGTCCGACGTATCGCTTGATTATCGGTACACCCGGTAAATCGAATGCTTTCGCGATCTCCGAAAAATTGGGCCTTTCCCAAACGATCGTAAAACGCGCTGAACAGTTCGTGGATGCGGGTTCCCGTAATTTTGAAGCGGTTATTGAAAAACTCGAAAAAACGAGAAGTGAGCTGGAAACAGAAAAAGCGGCTGCCGAAAAATCTCGCAGAGAATTTGAAGAATATCGCACGAAAACCGAAGCGGAACTGCAGAAACGTTTGGCGGGGGCGCAGAAAGAAGCGGATACGATGCGAAAGAAAGCACAGGAGCTTCTCGACGGTGCCAGATCGACGAGTGATTTTGTGTTCAAGCAGCTCGACGAAGTCAAAAAACAGCAGGAGGCAGCCAATCTTGCTGAAAGACTCGCCGCGGCGAAACGCTCGGTGCGCCAGAGAGTTCGTGACTACGACAATACGATGAATCCGGTCATGGGTGTTATGGAGGATGACGACGATTACGAAGAAGTTCCGCTGAAAAAAGGGGATGTCGTCGTTCATAAGAATCTCGGCACTCGCGGCACGCTGATGGAGGATCCCGACAAAAACGGTAACGTAACCGTTCTGATGGGGGCGGTGAAAATGCGAGCTTCGGTGAAGGATCTGCGTCTTCTTGAGGATGCGGACAGCGTGAAAAAATCCGAGGAGAGACAGAAAGCCTCTGTCCGTGCGCAGGTTACAAAGACTCTGAAGCCCGAATGTGACGTTCGCGGAATGACGGGCGAGGAGGGATGGTACGTCGTTGACGGTTATATCGACAACGCGATCGTGGCAGGTCTTCACTCCGTAACGATCATTCACGGAAAGGGAACGGGGGCGCTCCGCGCGGCTCTCTGGAAGTATTTCAAGGCTGATAAACGTGTCAAATCGTTCCGTGCGGGCGCGTACGGCGAGGGAGATTACGGCGTAACCGTTCTTGAATTGTAAAAAAAATGTAAAAGTTTGTTGTATAAAAAGAAAATATATTAAATGCAGTCCCGACTTTTCACACTTTTTGTCGGGACTGCGTTGCATTTTAGGGGAAAAGATGGTATAATAGATTTGTATAAAAGGGTATTTTCTTTTTTCTTTTGTTATGCCCGAATTATGTCCTGCCTTCTGTATGGGCGGGTGGTAAGATGACAATAAGTGGCGGTAAACCGTACGAATGTTTCCACCTGTTATGGTGAGGGGTTCGTGTGGTTTGCCGGGTGAAAAATTATAATTTTTAAGGAGTGGATCCCCATGGTTAATTTCAGATTCAGTGCGTTTGCCGATGAATACTCAAGCAGTTTTGATGAGCAGATCAAAGGCCTTCTTCTCAACAATGTTCGTATGATCGAGGTGCGCGGCGTGGACGGAAAGAACATTTCCGATCTGACTCTCTGCGAAGCGAAGGCGATTGCCGAAAAACTTAAGGCTGCCGGCATCGGCGTGTCTGCTATCGGTTCTCCCATCGGTAAGATCGAAATTATCGACGATATGGACGCGCATATCGAAAAACTCAGAAATACTTGCGAAATCGCAAAGATTCTCGGCACGGACCGCATTCGTATGTTCTCGTTCCGTATTCCGAACGGACAGTACGCTGAATACCGCGACGAGGTTATGGCTCGTATGAAGAGAATGCTTGACGTTGCCGACGAATACGGCGTAACGCTCTGCCACGAAAACGAAAAAGGAATCTACGGCGATTCTCCCGATCGTTGCCTTGAACTGATTACCGAATTCAAGGGACGTTTGGCGTGCATTTTTGACCCCGCAAACTTTATCCAGTGCGGCGAACAGCCCTATCCGGATTGCTATAACAAGCTCGGCGAGCATATCATTTATATGCACATCAAGGATGCTCTGACAGACGGAACGGTTGTGCCGGCAGGTAAGGGTGTTGGCGGAATTCCGGAAATTCTTCGTGAGCTTTCTTCAAAGCGCACGGGTGAACTCGGACTTACACTGGAACCCCACCTCAGAGTGTTTGACGGTCTCGCATCTCTCGAAGCAGAGGGTGAACGTACCAACGTGCTCGGCACATTTGCAACAGCTGCGGAAGCATTTGAGGCTGCTGTATCCAATCTTCGTCTCTGCCTTCCCGAAGGTTCCGCAGAGCTTTGATTATCCGACAGTAAGGAGAGAGTAACATGGCTTATAAAAAACGTCTTGCCATAGACCTTGGCGCATCCAGCGGCCGAGGAATTCTCGGTGGATTTGATGGAGAAAAGTTCGTTTTGGACGAAATTCACCGTTTCAGCAACGATCCGGTTATGATGCCGGGCGGCTTTTTCTGGGATACGATCCGACTTCTTTTTGAAATCAAAACCGCGATTCTCAAGGCATCGCATGAAGGCGGTGTGGATACGATGGGGATCGACACTTGGGGCGTGGATTACGGATATATCGATCGTGCGGGAGTTCTTCTTTCGAATCCCTACAATTACCGCGATACGAGAACCATCGGCGTGCCGCAGTATATCAGCGACAATTTCGTTTCTCGCAGTGAACTGTACGGTGTGACCGGTATTCAGATTCTTGAGATCAATACGATCAACCAGCTCGCGGCGGATCTTCGTGACCGTCCGTGGATTGTGGAAAATGCAGAATGCATGCTCCACACGCCCGACCTGCTCGGATATCTTCTCACCGGCAAAAAGTTCAGCGAATATACGATCGTGTCCACCGGTGCTACGATCAACGCCGCAACCCGCGACTATGCGGTGGATATTCTCTCGAAGATCGGTTTCCCCGAGAGACTTCTTTGTCCTCTCGTACAGCCCGGATTCAATATGGGCGGACTCCTTCCTTCCATTGAAGAAGAAACGGGAAATACGGGAGTTGAGGTGCTGAAGGTTGGTTCTCACGATACTGCAAGCGCGGTTCTTTCCGTGCCGGCGACTGACGAGGATTTCCTCTACATATCCAGCGGTACATGGTCGCTGATGGGTATCGAATCGAAGACACCCATCGTTTCCGATCTTTCGGAAAAGTATAATTTCACCAATGAGGGCGGCGTTTACGGAACGATCCGCGTACTTAAAAATATCATGGGTCTGTGGATCGAGCAGGAATCCAGACGTCAGTGGTCGAGAGAAGGAACAAAGTATTCCTTTGACGAGCTGTCTGCCATGGCTCTTGCAGCAAAGCCTCTCCAGTCCCTTATCGATCCCGACGATCTTCGTTTTGCAACGGCAGGAAATATGCCGCAGCGTATTCGTGAGTATTGCCGTGAGACCGGTCAGCACGTTCCCGAAACCGTGGGTGAAATCGTTCGTTGTATTTTCGAATCTCTTGCTCTCCGTTATCGTTGGACGGCGGAAAAGCTGGAAGAAATGACGGGCAGACGTTATCCCGTAATCAATATCGTCGGCGGCGGTACGAAGGAAGAAATGCTTTCTCAGTTTGCGGCTGATGCATCTCAGCGTAAAGTTTGCGCGGGACCCGTGGAAGCAACCACCCTTGGTAATATCGCCGTACAGTGCATCGCGGACGGCGAGATTAAGGATATGTGGGAAGCACGCCGTATCATCCGTAATTCTTTTGAAATCAAAGAATATACGCCCGATACTGCTTCCAAGGATGCTTGGGACGAGGCGTATGCACGGTTCCTTACGCTAATTAAAGAATAATCCACAAGATACGAAAGAGGAGAAAAACTATGAGTTGCACGAAAGCGTTGGATATGGCGCGAGAAGCCTACGCAAAGCTTGGCGTAGACGTAGATGCGGCGATGAAAAGCGTGGAAACGACGCCGGTATCGATCCAGTGTTGGCAGGGAGACGACGTTTCCGGATTTGAAAATCCAAACGGAGATCTTACGGGCGGCATTCAGTCGACCGGTAACTATCCCGGAAAAGCACGGAATATTGAAGAACTTCGCGCGGACTTTGAATTTGCCGCAAAGATGATCCCGGGAAAGAAAAAACTTGCTCTTCACGCAATTTATCTGGATCACGGCGGAGAAAACGTAGCACGTAACGAGATCGAAACGAAGCATTTTGCCTCGTGGGTAGAGTGGGCGCGGAAAAACGGGTTCGGACTTGATTTTAACCCGACGTTCTTCTCGCATCCGTTATCCTCCGATGGATTTACTCTCTCAAACGATAATGCGGATATTCGAAAGTTCTGGATCGAGCACGGTATCCGTTCAAGAAAAATCTCGGAATATTTCGGCCGTGAGCTTGGCGAAACCTCGATGAATAACTTCTGGGTGCCGGACGGTTTCAAGGATACCCCCGTAAACCGCAAACAGAAGAGAGAACAGCTTGCGGAGTCTTACGCAGCGATCTTCGCTGAAGAAACGGACGACCGATACAATCTTGATGCCGTCGAGAGCAAGGTGTTCGGAATCGGTGCGGAATCGTGTACGATCGGTTCGCACGAATTCTATATGGGCTGTGCGATGAAGCACGATAAGCTCATCACTCTTGATACGGGACATTTCCACCCGACCGAAGTCGTGTCGGATAAGATCTCCTCGGCACTGACATATCTGAAAGGGGTTATGCTCCACGTGTCTCGCCCCGTTCGTTGGGATAGTGACCACGTTGTTATCCTTGATGACGAGCTGAAGGCTATCGCTTCGGAAATAAAGCGCGGCGGTTACGAGGATAAAGTTCATATCGGACTTGATTTCTTTGATGGCTCGATCAACCGAATTGCTTGCTGGGCGATCGGTGCAAGAAATATGCAAAAAGCTCTCCTTTGGGCAGCGCTTGAGCCGATTGAGATGCTTAAGAAGTTTGAAGCAGAAGGCGATTATACCAGCCGCCTTGCGTATCTGGAAGAAATTAAGACTCTTCCGTTCGGTTGTGTATGGGATGCCTATTGCGAAGCACAAAACGTTCCCACGGCAGATGCGTGGATCAAAGATATGAAACAGTATGAAAAGGATGTTCTGTCAAAACGACAGTAATGATTTTGTATGGACAATCATATTTTAAAAAGAGTTCAAAGATTTTTTGCACTTTTCGTGACGGGAACTCTGCTCTTTGGGTTGACCTCGTGTGTTTCCGTGGCGTATCAGGCAGAGAACGATGACGAGATTGAAAATATCGCAGAAGTGATGCGTCCGATGCAGGGTAAGGATATTGAAATCGGCAATCATTCCGCCAATACCGAAATTCTTCCCGATGAAGCGGTGACGGAAAAGAAAACGGAAATTCACGTGTCGATTCTTGGGGATATTCTTCTCGATGGACAGATCCTCTATGATGCTGCAAGCCGTGCAGGAGAGGGAATGAGTTATAATTTCCTTACGATGTACACCGGAATTTACCGCACGGTTAAGGATGCGGATATTGCGATGTGTTCGTACTCGACGGCGGCGGCACCGGTGAATCCGTGGTCTGTGAGCCGTACCCCGATTGAGTCCCTGGCGGCGCTTTCCAGTGTTGGTTTCGATATTCTTGAAACCACGGGAAGTGCGGATCGAAAAGGAGAAATCACCGACTATTCCATGAAGGCGATCAGCGCTTCTCACGCGAATAAAGACGCGGTGGTATTTATCGAAAAAGAAGGAATCACCCTCGGTTTTCTCTCACTCGGCGGAACGGGATACACGCAAAGTTATCTTACGAATTCCTATAAAGCAAACCTCGAATACGCAACCATGTCTGCGGACGTTGTTGTTGTCAGTGTCGATTGGGATAAAGGAACGAGTACCGCTTCGATGAAAGAAATTGCGAAAGATATTGCCATGGCTGGCGCGGATGTAATCGTCGGTAATTCCAAGATCCTCGGTTCTGTGGATTGGATCGATTGCGGAAACGGGGCGAAAACTCTCGTTGCATACTCACTGGGTAATCTTCTCTCCACGTCGGCAGGTCTTGACGGACTTTGCGGTGGTGTTCTCAGCTTTACGGTTACGGAAAAAGACGGTACGTTCTGCATCGGCGGTGTGTTTCTTGATCCTACGATCTCGTTCTACAATGCGGCTGGCGGAAACTACCTTGTGAAAGCTGTAAAAGATTGCGAGGATTCCCTCCTTTCTCAGCACGGTGTATGGGGAATGACAAGAGACAAGGTTTTACGCCACATTCATTCTTCCGTTGGCGCAGAATTTTTACCGGCTGAGGTCAGAGGATAAGATGATTATGAGATTTCAGCGAATGAAAAATAATAACATAAAAAATATTTTTGTACTGATGCTTGCTGCACTTTTGTTCTTAACAGGGTGCGGCAATGCTTTGGAAAGTGGGGAAACGGAAAACGAGATAAACGAGGATCCCACCCCCGCTGTGCCTGCAGTCGGAATTGGAAGAGCCGAAGAATGGTTGGAATCAGACACCGAGTCTTCCGGAGAGGGAGACGTTGTTGCGCTGAACGGATATACCGTTTGCATTGATCCCGGTCACGGATTTCTTGACGGCGGATGCGGATATAACTACCTCCCGAACGGATTGGTGGAAAAAGACGTAACTCTTGCAATCGCCAAAAAGGTAAACGAAGAACTGAAGGCTCTCGGATACCGTACCGTGATGACGCACGACGGAAAAACGTTTCCGAAAAGTGCGAGAGACGACGGAAATAATAAATTTAACCCCAACGAGCGGGTATCCTACGTGAATACGCTGACTCTCGATTACTTTGTTTCCATTCACGTCAACGCATACGAAAAGGATCGTTCGGTGAGCGGTGCCAGAATCTATTATCAGGATACCGTTCGGAAAATCAACAATTCATCCGGAGACGTGGCGAATTGTATTGCTGCATCGATTGACGAGTTGATGCCCGCAGAACCGACCCCCTATGTAATCAGCATGGATATCAACGATTCTTTTGCCGTCATCCGCGATACCGTAGCACCCGCATCCCTCGTTGAAGTCGGTTTTTCAACGAATGAGGGGGATGCTGCCAAAATGGTTACGGACGAATGGCAGACTGAGATGGCAAAATCTATTGCGCTTGGTATACACCGTCATTTTTTCGAAACAAATAGTGAGGCGTGACGTATATGTGGTCCAATATTTTGTATAGCTTCAATGCGGTGATGCCGATGTGCATTCTGGTCGTCATAGGAGCGATACTGAATAAAACAGGAAAGATCAACAAAGAATTTACGGCGGTTGCGGATTGGCTCGTGTTCAAGGTTGCGCTTCCGATTATGCTTTTTACGGAAGTTGCTACCAGCGAGTTGTCCGGCGGATTTGATATAGCTCTCATCGGATTTACGGTAGTCGGCGTAACGGCGGTGTTTATCGTCGTGACGGTGATCAGCGTGGCGGCAATCCGCGATAATTCGAAACGAGGTGCTTTCATCCAAGGCGCGTGTCGATCGAATTTCGCTATTATCGGTTGGCCAATCGCTGAAGGAATGTTCGGCAGCGCAGGATCAGAAATGATCGCTATCGTGATGCCGTTCGTCATTTTGATGTTCAATACCTATTCGGTGGTCGTTATGTCGATTTTCTCCGGATCGGATAAACACAAGCTTGACAAAAATTCCATCAAACAACTGGGGCTCAATATCGTAACGAATCCGTTGATTATTGCCGTTTTGTGCGGTATGGTTGTTCTGCTGTGTGGGATAGAGATGCCGAAAGTAGCCACAACGACTCTGAAGTATCTCGGAAATCTGACGACACCCCTTTCGCTCATAAGTCTGGGTGCAAGCTTCAGACTTGACAGCTTGAAAGGCAGAATTGGCTATGCGATCACGGCAGCATCGGTGAAAACGATTGCTATTCCGCTTGTGATGGTGACGATTGCGGCGCTGATGGGATTCCGTGGAACTGCACTCGGTGTTATTATGATATGCTTTGGGGCGCCGACGGCGGTATCCAGCTATATTATGGCGAAAAAAATGGACAATGACCACGAACTTGCCGGACAGATTTTGGTTCTGTCGATTCTTATGTGTGTCATTACCGTTTTTATCGGAATATTCATTTTAAAAACTCTGTTGCTAATTTAAAGTGGTAATGCGTTTATAATTAACCTTAAAAAATCAGAGAATAGACTAAATAACTAAAGGAGTAGAATATGTTAGCACAAAAACCGCCGAGAGGGTGGAACTCGTGGAATACCTTTGGACACGATATTAACGAATGGGTGGTGCGCGAAACTTGCGATGCCATGGTAGAGAAGGGATTTCGCGACGCCGGATACGAATATATTGTTATTGACGACTGCTGGTCACTCCGAAATCGTGATGAGAACGGAAAACTCGTAGCAGATCCCGAAAAATTCCCTTCTGGAATGAAGGCGCTTGCGGATTACATTCATTCGCGCGGAATGAAGTTTGGTATGTACTCGTGTGCAGGTACCCGAACGTGTGCTGGCTTCCCGGGTTCGTTTGAACACGAATTCGAGGATGCAAAGACGTTTGCTGAGTGGGAAATCGACTTTTTGAAGTACGACCACTGCAATATTCCCGTTCTTGCGAACATTCCGATTTTGTTCAACCGAATTAGTATGGCTCTCAAAGCGACGGGCAGAGAGATTTTATTCTCGGCGTGCAGTGCGGGACGGTATGAACCCGAAAAATGGGCGCGTGCATCCGGCGCTCATATGTATCGCTCAACCGGAGATATCAACGACAGCTTTGCAAGTGTGAATAAACTTGTTATGGGGCAGGTGGATCATTTTAACTACTCCGCACCTGGATGCTACAATGACCTCGATATGCTGATCTGCGGTATGTACGGAAAAGGAAACGTAGCAAACGGCGGATGTACCTTTGAGGAATATAAGACTCATTTTGTGCTTTGGTGTATGCTTCAATCCCCACTGATGATCGGTTGTGACGTTCGGAATATTGATGAGGAGACACGGGCTCTTCTGCTCAATCGCGATCTTCTTGCGATCAACCATGACGAAGATGCTCGCCCGCCGATCCGTCTTTCGTACGATCTCGGGATTCCGATGGTTCTCTTCAAGCATATGTCAAACGGCGAATACCTGATCGGATGCTTCAATATGAGCGATCAGTTTTATAACTACGCGGTAGTCACCTTCTACGACCTTGGTCTGCCGACCGCATCGGGATACGGATTCCGTATGCGCGATATTATGACGGGAGAGGAAACGGGTCTTGTACGCGAGTACTTCATTACAACGGTTCCCGCACATGGGTTCAGACTGTATCGTGCAAGACTGACGAAGGAATAAAAAGTTGAGCTTTGTGATCGGAAAAGTGGATCTCACCCCGGAGAAGTGCTTGAAATGCGAGCGTGAGATCACCCCGGACGACATGGGGATATACAGAAAACTCATAAATCGGGATGCCACGAAATTTTTCTGTACCGCGTGCTTGGCAAGAGAGCTCGATACAACGGAGAAAGATCTGAGAGAACGTATCGACTTTTTCAAAAAGCAGGGATGTACACTGTTTATTTAACGGAATAAAAACGTACGGCTGTCGCCTTATCAAAAAGCGGCAGCCGTTGTTTATTTGTATTCAAGGACGAGGAACGGATCTTTGGGTTCTGCAGAGTCACTAAGCGGACGGATCTCTTTGTACCGTTCGGAATTGGTGATGATGATCGGAGTGGTCAGATCGTAGTTGGCTTTTCGGATGGATTCGGCATCAAATTCGATGAGCGGATCGCCCACTTTGACCCGATCCCCCACTTTTACAAACGTGCGGTACGGTTTACCGCCCAGTTCCACCGTATCGATTCCGACGTGGATCAGGATTTCTGCGCCGCAGTCGCTCGTCAGCATAATGGCGTGACGGGTATCGGGAATCGAGGAAATCACCCCATCCGCAGGGGATGTGACGATCCCGTTCTCGGGGACGATAGCAACGCCTCTGCCGAGAATTTCTTCGGAAAACGTCGGGTCGCCCACCTCGGACAATGATACGATCTTTCCGCCAAGCGGGGCATAGAGCAGGGTAGAGGAAGCAGATGTTTTCGTTGACTTGTCGGGTTCTTCGGTGGGAGCGGGATTTTTTTGTTTAAAAAATTTCGTAATTCCGCGTAGTTCTTGTTTCATAGTATACCCCCGTGTATGTTATATCCGTAGTATACCCCGAATTCAAAAAAATATGCACCCCAAAAGACTGACTTTTGGAGTGCATATGGATAATCGAATATGTTATTCAATTAGAATACGGGAACAACTGCTCCGCCGTATGTTTCGTTGATGTAAGTACGAATTGCATCGCTTGTGAGAACTTCAACAAGTGCTTGGATCTTTTCGAGCTTTTCGTTACCTTCGTTTACAACGAGGACGTTGGTGTACGTGGTAGCTTCGGAGTTGGAATCTTCAGAGAAGAGGGTTTTGTCGAAGCTGAGGTTTGCGCTGAGGGCGTAGTTACCGTTGATAACCGCTGCGTTTACTTCATCAAGAACACCGGGGAGAAGAGCAGCTTCCATTTCGCGAATGTCGAGATTCTTCGGGTTGGAAACGATGTCCTTCTTTGTTGCGGTAAGACCAACACCTTCCTTGAGCGTGATGAGACCGTTTGCCTCGAGGAGAAGGAGAGCGCGTGCTTCGTTGGTGGAGTCGTTCGGAACAGCAATGACAGCACCGTTACCGATCTCGTCGAGGGACTTGCTGGTACCGCAGTAGAGGGCATAGGGTTCGTAGTGAACGCCTGCAGCAACTACAAGCTTCGTGTCGTTTTCTGCATTGAAGTCGTTGAGGTAGGGAATGTGCTGGAAGTAGTTGGCGTCTACGTCGCCGCTGTCTGTGGATGTATTGGGCGTGATATAGTCGTCCATGATTTTTACTTCAAGTTTGTAACCTTTTTCTTCGAGAAGCGGGATGCACTGTTCGAGAATTTCAGCGTGGGGCGCAGCGCTTGCCGCAACGGTGATGGTTTTGTCATCGTTTTTGGAGCAAGCCGCAAGAGCAAATGCGCAAAGAACGAGCGCGAGTACAAGAGCAATAATCTTTTTCATTGGGTTTCTCCTTATAAAATAAAATTTTTATATGATCATTTGCCGCGAATACGTTTGTCCTGTTTTTTCGCAAGATAACTGAGGGATTCCTGCATAATTTGGACAAGAATGAGAAGCAGCAGGGATGATATATACATAACAGTGGGGGTAAAGCGATACAGACCGTACTGGATCGCAAGCTGACCGAGACCGCCGCCGGCGATCAAGTAGGTCATCGGGGTATAGCCGAGAATCGTCGTGATGGCAATCGCACTTCCCGTGATGAGGGAGGGTTTGGATTCGGGGAGAAGCACCTTAGTGATGATCTGCCAGTTGTTCGAGCCCATGGACTGCGCCGCTTCGATCACACCGCGGTCGATTTCTCGGAACGAGGATTCGATCATTCGGGCAACGAAGGGAGCGGCAGCGATCACAAGGTGGAAAATAAAGGCGTTATCACCGATCTTTGTGCCGACGACGATTTTTGCGAGGGGCTGTGTCATTACGAGAAGAATGATAAACGGAACGGAACGAATTACGTTAACCAAAAATCCGATGACGCTGTTTACAGGGGAGTTCGGGAAGATACCGTCTTTTGAGGTACAGTAGAGGATCACGCCGAGCGGAATGCCGATTGCGTAGGCGAGAAGGGTACTGACGAACGTGATTTTCAGCGTAGCGAGGATGGCGTCCCCATAGAGTTCAAGCATCCCGTCGCCAAAGCATTGTGCGAGAAATTCTTTCATTTACCGCTCACCTCCTCAAAAGTAATACCGCGTCCTTCGAGATATTGGCAGATACGAAGGATAGATGTTTCGTCACTTGGAAGCTGAAGAAGCATTTGTCCGTAGGCTTTTCCGCCGATATCTTTCGTGTCAGCACCGAGAATATTCACGGCTGTATGACATTCAAGCGCGAGATTGGAGATCACGGGCTCGGAAGATGCTTGTCCGTCAAAGACGATGCGAATGATCTTTCCACCGATGATTTCGGATACTGCCGGGTTTTTGGGAAGGATGAGCTCTTTCGCGATCGCAGATTTGGGATTGATAAAGATATTTTTTACGTCTCCCTCTTCGGCCACGACACCGTGGTCAAGAACGGCAACGCGATTACAGATCTGTTCGACAACCTTCATTTCGTGGGTGATAATGATGATGGTGACACCCATCGTTTCGTTGATACGCTTGAGAAGTTCAAGAATGGACCGTGTGGTGTTCGGGTCAAGAGCACTCGTCGCCTCGTCGCAGAGAAGAACCTCGGGATCGGTAGCAAGAGCGCGGGCGATTGCCACTCGCTGCTTCTGACCGCCGGAGAGCTGTGCGGGATACGACATCATCCGATCCTCCAGGCCGACGACGGTTAGGAGTTCTTTTGCTTTTTTGATGGCTTCTTTTTTGGGAACCCCCGCGATTTCCATAGGATAGCATACATTTTTGAGTGCGGTACGCTGAGCGAGCAGATTGAAGCTCTGGAATATCATGGAAATATTACGCCGTGTGAGAAGAAGCTCTTTGTCTGAGAGAGAGGAAAGACTTGTTCCTTTGAAAATAATCTCGCCGCTTGTCGGAACTTCAAGGAAGTTGATGCATCGAACCAAAGTGGATTTTCCGGCACCGGACAGACCGATGATACCGTAGATATCTCCTTTGTTGATGGTAAGCGACACGTCACGAACAGCCTCTACCGTATCGTGATCCGTTTGGAACGTTTTAGTAACGTGTGAAAGCTTTATCAAAATGTGACCTCATTTATGAAATATTCGTAAAATAAAATATAAAAAACAGTCCGAAACAGCACTCATTCATCAGAGGTTCCGGACTTTCCAAAACAGCCTATATCAGTCAATTTGCTATGTAGGATTGACTAAAACGCCCGTCGGAAATTCCGGGCGGAAAACATTCGGTATTCTTTTTTCTTTGAAAAAAACAAAATTTTTCCCATAAAATGATACCTTCTGCAAGCGAATGAAAGTGTGAACTAATTATTTCAAGTATATCACGGAATTGATGGCTTGTCAATACTTTTTTTCTAAAAGCGGTTGTTTTTTGATGCGAAAACGCTATGGAAACACCGTGCTGCCTTGACACAATTCGGATAAAATGATATAATGTAAGGTATAGTTCTTGGGTGATCGATTGAGGGGGCATTATGTTAAAGTCAAATTTACTCAAATGGAAACATAGTATATTGCCGAAGACCACGGATGTGGATATGACCGAGGGCTCCATTGCGGCAAATCTTATTCGTTTTGCGATCCCGTTAATGATCGGAAACCTGTTCCAGCAGCTTTATAATATGGTGGATGCCTGGGTTGTCGGAAATTACGTCAGCAACGAAGCGTACTCTGCGGTCGGAACGGTTGGTTCCGTCGTCAATATGCTCGTTATGATCTTCACCGGACTTGCCGGGGGAGCGGGCGTTGTGATATCCCAGTATTACGGCGCCAAAAAGGAAGAGAAAGTACGTGAGACGGTTCATACGTTTTTTATTTTGACCGTTGTGCTGGGCGTGATATTTACGTTTATCGGTGTCGGTATGGTGCCTTTTTTTGTGGAATTTATGAAGACACCTGCGATTGTGGTTCCTCAGTCAACGGCATATCTCCGTATCATTTTTATGGGGATGATCGGATGTACTCTGTATAATATGGGGGCGGGTATCCTTCGTGCCATCGGAGATTCCACACGTCCGTTTTTATTTCTTGTCATTTCCGCACTGCTCAATATTGGGCTTGATTTGCTGTTCGTTCTAAAGTTCCGCATGGGAGTGGAAGGGGTAGCGTATGCTACGATCATTTCCCAAGCGGTATCGGCGCTTCTTGTTTTGATTATTTTGTTCAGAACGGAATCTTGTGTAAAGCTTTCTCTGCGGAATATGCGCGTGGATATGGGAATTCTGAAATCCATCGTACGAATCGGTATTCCGACAGCGATACAGTTATCCGTTACGTCATTTTCCAATGTTTTTGTTCAATCGTACATAAACTTCTTCGGAGAAGACTGTATGTCGGGGTGGACAACGTATAGTAAAGTTGACCAGATCATTATGCTTCCTGTTCAGTCGATCGGACTTGCCGTTACAACATTTGTGGCGCAAAATATTGGGATAAATAACGTGAACCGCGCGAAAAAGGGAATTACCTATGCAATGCTCATGTCGCTTGCAGGGTTTATTATTCTTCTGATACCGATACTGATATTTGCGCCGGGTATTGTTATGTTCTTCAATGACAAAGCGGAGGTTATTGAATACGGCTCCATGTTTTTGAGATGGATGTCGCCGTTTTATGCATTTATGTGCGTAAGTGAAATTATTTCGGGTGCACTCAGAGGGACGGGAAACACAAAGGTGCCGATGATCATTCGTCTTATTTCGTTTGTAGCGGTGAGACAGTTATATCTTTTTGTGATGTCGAACTACATCTCGAATGAAATTATGCCTCTTGCCTTCGGCTATCCGTTCGGATGGTTCCTTGCCTGCACGCTGCTTCTCCTTTATTATAAGCGTGCGAAGCTGTCTGCCAATAGAGTTGTTAATTAAAATTTTTTCAAGACATATCATATTTTTTTGAGGTTGTTATTGTTTATGTTAAAAAAGAATAATGTTGGCGGTAAGTCCGTTCGAGGGAAACGAACGAGCGTAGATATGACGGAGGGACCGATTCTCAAGCATATTCTGGATTTTGCTGTTCCGCTGTTTATTGGCAACCTCCTTCAGCAGTTATACAATATGGTCGATATGTGGGTTGTTGGAAACTACGTCAACAATGAGGCGTACTCGGCCGTCGGAACCGTTGGCCCGGTTACGAGCTTGATGATTGGATTTTTCACCGGACTTGCCGGCGGTGCTGGCGTGGTTATCGCGCAGTATTACGGAGCAAAGCAGGAAGAAAAGGTCAGATCATCCGTACATACTGCGATGCTTCTTGCGATGATTCTCGGTATTGCCTTTTCCATCATCGGAATTATTATTACGCCGATTATTCTCGGCATGATGAATACGCCGGTATCCGTGTTTAACGAAGCGCAGGTATATCTTACGATCATTTTTGCGGGTATGCTTGGTAATACGATGTTCAATATGGGAGCGGGTGTGCTGAGAGCGCTGGGAGATTCCCGCAGACCGTTCTACTTTATGCTCGTGTCAGCCGTTACCAATATCGTCCTTGACCTTGTATTCGTGCTCGTGTTTGATATGGGAGTTGCGGGGGTTGCTTATGCGACCATTATCGCGCAGTTCGTATCGACCGGTCTGGTTCTGATAACCCTTTTCGGAAGTGATTCGTGGGCAAAACTGGAGATAAAACGATTGAAGATCGATTTTTCCATTTTAAAGCGAATCACGGCACTCGGTATTCCTTCAGCAATACAAAGTTCCATCGCTTCCTTTGCTGGCGTGTATTTTCAGTCGTACGTCAATTTCTTTGGAGAGGATGTTATGGCTGGGTATGCTACGTATTCCAAGGTGGACCACATTTTTATGGTG
>JAZRNC010000183.1:0-3163 GCA_045647965.1 Eubacteriales bacterium
AGACAACCAACCCAGACAACTCCTTGGCTCACAGAACGACATGGCTACGATCCGACTTGCCGGGGAACGGCTGACGGAATACCATATTGTCGGGCAGACCGAGAACTTTACCCACCATACGGACTTCATCTTTGTAGAGGAGTTTTACGGGCTCAACGAGCTCGAACTGATATTCTTCGGGCAGACCGCCGACGTTGTGATGCGCTTTTACGCCCTTGGATTCAAGGATGTCGGGGTAGATCGTACCCTGCGCGAGGAAACGAATGCCTTCAAGCTTTGCCGCTTCTTCGTCAAACACCTTAATAAATTCGCCGCCGATGATCTTTCTCTTGGTTTCGGGATCTTCGACACCTGCGAGGAGATCGAGGAATCGGTCGGTAGCGTCAACGTAGATGAGGTTAGCATCGAGACCGTTGCGGAATACTTCGATTACCTGCTCGGACTCGCCTTTACGCATAAGACCGTGGTTGACGTGAACGCAAACGAGCTGTTTGCCGATTGCTTTGATGAGGAGAGCTGCTACTACGGAAGAGTCAACTCCACCGGAGAGTGCGAGAAGAACCTTTTTTTCACCTACCTGCGCACGGACAGCCGCTACCTGCTCGTCAATGAAAGCTTCAGCAAGCTCAGTCGTGGTGATGCGCGCCATGGATTCGGGACGAATATTGCTTGACATGGATGTTTCCTCCAAATTATTTGAAATTATAATACAATAGTATACCACATTTGCCGCCCGTTTTCAAGATTTTTCTTCGGGGGAGAGTGGTTTTTTTTTGTGCGAATTTTTTTGAAAACTCTAATTTTTCTCCGCTGCCGCCGGGCGAAAAATCAAGTTTTTCGAAAACTTGAAGAAAATATATTTCCACTACGTGTGGGGCGCACAAGGCAAAGTTTGTCCAAACTTAGAAAATTCTCTCCGCTAACGCGGGGTTTCTAAGAGGGTTCATGCCACCCTCTTAGAGATCTTGGCACCAAAGAGGGTTCCCCTCTTTGGAATCTCCACGTTCCGTGCCTTGGGGCACTACTTTAGTTGAAGGGTGGGGAGATACCGCGAAGTAAAGTACAGTTTAATAATTCCGTAGGAATAGGCTAACCGCGGAAAATGCTTTCATTTTTCCACGGACGTGGGAAAACGTGCGATTTTGTTCTAACGATTTGGTTTACCTTGTGTCCATTAGCGACGGTTGTAATTTGCACCAAAGCGAACAGTTACCACTTCACCTTGCGGCTGTCACTACGTGAGCTTTGGAAATGCAATTATCTTAAACTATAGCACAAATCTGCACTATCCCCGCGCAAGATACGAGTTGTCTATTCGATCTCGCCACGTCGCTTGATCGAGCGAGGCTCCGCAGAGCTGAAGCGAGTGAGGCGACACACTGACTCGGGTGATCCCAAAGAGGGGAACATCCGCAGGGTGTAATTGGTGCCAAGATTCACGAAAAAACTTTGCTTTTTCAGAGGGCAGGCACGAACCCTCCCCAGCGCCCCACGCGCAGTGGAGAAAAGAAAAATCCGTATGCATCATATTCTGTCGAATACAAATCATACGGATCATTCTTTGGCGCAAAGGGAGAGATTCGAACTCTCGGTCGGTTATTAGCCGAACACACGATTTCCAGTCGTGCGCCTTAGACCAGCTCAGCCACCTTTGCGTACTGTGTCTATTGACATTATTTCATTCGCACTCATTCAAGCGCTTAATTATTATAACACGGATGGCGTGGTTTGTCAAGGCTTTTTTCGGATTTTTTTGCGGTACAAGCAATTTTTTTGAAAAACAGACGAAAAAAGCGGAGTACACGCGTGGCATACTTCGCTTTTCATTTGCAAATTATTTTTCTGCGGCGCAGAGGGGGATGATCTCGTACCCCTGACTGCGGATCCAGTCGATCATCGGACCAAGCATCTGCAGATTGGTGGTGGATTCGGGATGGAAGAGATAGACGCATCCGTTATGCAGACCCGACTTCACTTTTGCGAGGGCATCGGCGACGGGCATCTGATCGTTCACGTTCCAATCGTAGTACGCCCACGACCAGAGGACGGTGACATAGCCCATACGATCCGCCATTCGGAGAACCCATTCACTGCAATCCCCGGACGGAGGACGGAAGTAACGGATCGGGGCGGCGTCGGGGAAGCGCTCGTAAAAGAGTTTATCAAGGCCTTCGACTTCTTCCACAAATTCGTTCAGAGAGACTCCGGTGAGATTGGGATGGTTGACCGCGTGGTTACCGATGATATGGCCTTCGGCGATCATCCGTCCGATCTGCTCGGTAGCGGATTTCACGTAGTGTCCGTTCACGAAGAAGGTGGCGGGGACTTTCTTTTCCTTCAGAATATCGAGAATGGCGTTCATATTACCGCTTTCCCAGCCGCAGTCGAACGTGAAATAGACCACCTTGGATTCCTCATCACCGCGATAGATCGCGCCGTATTTTTCGAGAGCGGCGAGCGTCGAGTCGGAACGGTCCCAAGCCTTTGTTACTTCCCCTGTGACGGGATCGCGGGAGACTTGTCCAATCCACCAATCGTTGGGCTGGTCGTCGAAGCGGGAGCGATCGGCGTTGGCAAGCTCGGATATGGTGGCCATTCCCGTTTTATCGCGCGGCGGGAACTGATAGGAATACGTTCCGTCGGCGTTTTTTTCGTATTTCACCTGTGTGATGGGAACGATAATGTCATCGGGATTGTACTCGGGGCCCGTGGAGGTGTCGGATTCGTCGGTGTCGGAGTAGGATGGTTTGGGTTTGCGGCTGATTCCGGCGTCGTCCGCGATCTGGGCAATTTTTTCCCCACACGCTGACAGAGCAAGAACGCACAGCAAAAGAATCGCTATGATTCGAGTGGTATTCTTCATCATCTTCAGCCTCCTTTGGCAATATTTCAATCTCATTATATCATAAACTGCAAGAAACTGCAAGAGGAATTGTACCATTGACCGAAAAAACCGTATAATGAACCAAAATTCGATTTTGGATTTTGTGGAATTAACATGAAAAATGGGGGAGTGCCACTACGCGCGGGGCGGGGAATAAAGTTTTCGAAAAACTTTAGGAAAATCTTTCTCCGCTGACGTGGGGTTTAGTCTAAACTTATAATTTTATTTCCGCTAACGCGGGGTTTCTAAGAGGACTCGTGCCGTCCTCTTAGAAATCTT
>JAZRNC010000184.1:0-5843 GCA_045647965.1 Eubacteriales bacterium
ATTCCGTATCAATGGTGATTCTGAGAATCATATCCGCGCCCTCGCGAACATACTCCACGTCCCAGAGGATATAGCCGAATTCTTCAGCAAGGGGAGCGGCGAGATCCCACACGAAGGAGGCGATGTTTTTTTTCTGTTTCATTGCAATTCCTTTTCTCATAACAAGAGAGTGGACCGTTTCGCCCACTCTCCAAATACTCTAATATCATCTATACATATTATACCACGAAAAAACATATATTGCAATAGTAAATAATGATTTGCGCAAACAATTTTTTCCATGCCGAAAAGGGTAGGATTTAGTCATTTTGACGTAATCCCGAAGACTTTTCCGACTTATCTTACCATTTCCATAAATTTTGTAAGAGAATCGGCGATGTAGTCCATTTTTGATTCCTCGGCAGGAGAGCTTCCATCAGGAAGAATTGGGGGATAGTTTACAAGAGCGCCGTCGATACCTGCATTTTTTCCTGACTGACCGTCGATCTCGCGGTCGCCGATCATAATACATTCTGATGGGATAAGACCGTTCCGTTCAATGATCGCAAGGATAGCGTTCGGTGCAGGCTTTAGGGGAAATTTTTCCTCAGCGGTTACGATGTCAGTGAAATATTTCAGCACACCGAATTTTTCAAGATATTTTATTGTAAGCTTGTCGCGATGGGTGTATATGAAATTCTTTCCGCCCGCATCAACGATCTCACGAAGCACCTTTTCGGTGTCTGGGTATATGTCGACAATGGGTTGGAGCTCGTCCTCTCCAAAGCGATGCGCATACTGAAGCATACGACGGTACGCTTCATTTGAGATTCCGGTGTATTCTCTCATAGCGTTGTATGAGACCTGTAAATACGCCGCAACTGTTTCGCGGTCGAATTTTCCGGTGAGCCCTTCCTCCTCAAGCACCATCCATAGACACTGCAGAGTGTGCGGATAAGAGTCAAAGATCGTTCCGTCAAAATCCCAGATGTAATTTTTGTATTTCATATATAATGTTATTTCTCCTTTCGTTGTAGTGATGCTATGCCGAGCGCAAGTCCTTCGCAAAGAGCGACAATATCATCTTCTGTGTTCATGTGTGAAAGGCTTACGCGGATCGTCGAGTCGATATCCTCCGTCTCCAGCCCAAACGCCGTGAGCGCTTCGCTTTTTTTCTTGGAATTTGCCGAGCACGCCGAGCCTGCCGAAACGTACACACCTCTTCCCGAGAGATAATTGAGCAGAGTCTCGCTTCGAATCCCCCGTACCGTCAGACTGACAATGTGAGGCAGGGACTCGGTCGGACGATTGAGCCGCACATCCATCCCGTCAAGTTTTTCCTCGAGCAGTCTGCGCAGTCCTTCCACCGCCGCGAGGTTTTCGTCAAAATTCCGCATTCCTTCTTCTGCTGCCGCCGCAAACGCCGCGATCGAGCAAAGATTTTCCGTTCCGCTGCGGAATCCGTTTTCCTGACCGCCGCCCGGCATCACCGCCACGACGTTTTTTCTTTTGATCGTTTCCGCAGAGATATACAAAGCCGCCGCGCCGCGGATCGCGTGTATTTTGTGCGCGCTGACGGTAAGAGTATCCACACCAAGAGCGGACGGCGTAAATTTCAACTTCATAAACGCCTGTACCGCATCGCAGTGAACAACGGCGTCGGGATATTTTGCTTTTACCGCCCGTGCGGCTTCTTTCACGTGATAGATCGCACCCGTTTCGTTGTTCACGAGCATGAATGCCGCGAACACAACGGGAGACTTTGCCTCCTGCACCGCGGTTTTCAAAAAGTCCATATCGAGTACCCCGCCGCGCGTGGGAATACGAACAACGTCATATCCCTGACCGGCGAGAAGATTGGCAGGTGCATCGATCGACGGGTGTTCCCCAGCCGAAAGAAGAACGGTTCCCGGGGCTGACGGATTCCGCTTTTTCGCTGCCGCGCATCCGAGAAGAGCGATATTGTTCGCTTCCGTACCGGATGCCGTAAAAATGATTTTATCCCCACCGAAGAAAGGGACACCGAGAGCCTTTGCGACAGTCTTGCGGGATTCTCTGAGAAGGGAAGCTGCCTCCTGCCCGAGATGATGCACGGACGAGGGGTTTCCCCAAACCAGCGCCGCACGGTTCATCGCAAGAAGGGCGCACTCGGCAGGTTTGGTCGTTGCCGAGTTATCCAGATAATGTTCCATAATGATCTCGTTCTCCACCTGATCCGCCGTGCCCATCATCATTTAAATTTCAGACTCGAGAGCATCTGTTCCACGTCATCCATATGGGAATCGAATGTATCTGCCAGCGAAGTGTACGTGAACAGGAAGACTTCGCCATCCTTGATACAAGCCGCCTGCAAGAATTTATACGAATATTCCCCGACGTTTGCCGTGTAGATGTATTTCTGGGCATAGATACCGTCGATCATCGTATTTTCCGTCTTTTCAAGGGCAAACTCGCCAAAAACAAGCTCAAGTTCGCCGCGGTTGAAATCCCACCACTGGTCGAGAGTCATCGCAGAGTCGTCGAGAGTCCACGCCATCATCGAAACACTGGACGGATCTTCCTTACTGAAATACGCGCTGACAGCCGCCGTCGCCGATTCCACGATCCACTTTTTCGGAACGAAGAAATAAAAATCGGCATTTTCATCGGATGCAGTCACCATCCCAACAGGAGCCGCCACCTCGCCCTTGCCACTGCACGCGGATGCGGAAACAAGAAGAAGTGCGGAGAGGATCACAAGCATGATTCTAAAAAAAGTTTTCTTCATTATTTTAATTCCTTTACTTATCGTATTGTTCCCTATAGTATATTGATTTTTTCGGTTTTTTTCAAGAGTGAATTTGTAAACATATTGTTCACAATTCAAATTTCTCATTTTTTGCTGTAATATTTTCTCCGACGTATTTTCTTTTCGGGAAATCTGTGTTATAATTACTTTGAATCACGTATCAGCGTCTTTCAATAATTTCATTTCACGAAAAAAAATCAAATGCAAATAATAATTCTCAAACAAAGGAGAACAATATGAAAAAGATCATTGATGAGATTCGCGAAAATTCCACATCATACGGAAGTCTTCCGTTCTGGAGTTGGAACGACAAGCTTGAGGAAAAAGAACTCCGTCATCAGATTCAAAAGATGAAGGAACTCGGAATGAACGGATTCTTTATGCATGCAAGAGGCGGTCTTGAAACGGAATACCTCTCCGACGAATGGTTCGACTGCATCAACGTTTGCATCGACGAAGCAAAAAAACTCGGCATGGAAGCGTGGTCGTACGACGAAAACGGTTGGCCGAGCGGTTTTGCGGGCGGTAAGCTCCTCGCCGAGAAGGAAAACCAAGTTCTTGATATCTGCTACCAAGAAGGCGAATATCCCAAAGACGACCTCGATAATGTACTCGGCGTATATACATACAACGCCGACGGCTCTTTCACAAGAGTGAATTCTGACATCGGTGCGAAAAAATATCTCACGCTCTTCCGTCATTATAATAATTCTTACGTTGACATCCTCAATCCGAATGTAACCGATCAGTTTATTGAGCTCACTCACGTCGAATACAAAAAGCGCATTAACTCGGAAGATTGGGGTACGGTTATGCCCGGTTTCTTCACCGACGAACCCCAGTACTGCCGCAGAGCTACTCCGTACACCAATATGATACCCGACGCATTCCGTGAAGCGTACGGATACGAGATCTGGGATCATCTTCCCGCGCTGTTCTTTGATTACGACGGAGCTGACACCTTCCGCCACGATTACTGGTATACGATGCAGAAGCTCTTCACGAACAACTTCACAAAGCGTATTTACGATTGGTGTGAAGAAAACGGCTCTCAGCTCACCGGTCACGGCTATCAGGAAAACTCCCTCGTCGGTCAGCTTGGCGGATGCGCGGGAATTATGGCGCAGTACGAATACCAGCATATCCCCGGCATCGACCACCTCGGCAGAGAAGTTCACAACGACGTGCCGTTCAAACAGCTCGGTTCCGTTTGCGCACAGTTTGGTAAAAAGAAAGCCGTTTCCGAAATGTTCGGCTGCTGCGGTTGGGACGTAAATCCTCTGGAGCTCAAGAGACTTGCTGAATCCCAGTACGTCAATGGCATCAACATTATGTGTCAGCACCTCTACGCATATTCCGAACGCGGTCAGAGAAAGACCGACTATCCCCTTCACTACTCCGAACACAACCCGTGGACCGATTATATGGGTGAATTCGACAATTATTTCAATAATCTCGGCGCAGCCCTCAGCAGAGGCACGGAGTACGCTCCCGTTCTCGTTGTTCATCCCCTCCACGGCGCATATTGCAAATACATCAAAATCAACTACTTCTCGTCACTCAAAGAAATCGATCAAAAGATGATAGATCTGTCCAACTACCTTGGTGAAAATCAGATCCCCTACCACTACGGCGACGAATGGATGATGGAACGTCACGCTTCCGTGGAAGGAAACAAGATTCGTATCGGACAGTGTTCCTACGATGTCGTCATTCTCCCGTTCACCTACTCCATTGACCAAAATACCGCAAATCTTCTCAAAGAATTCATCGAAAACGGCGGTAAACTCTATCTTTGGGACGGTACCCCCATTTACGTGGACGGTAGACCGAGGATGGATAAGCTCGATTGGTTAAAATCTACGGTAGATCTCGACACTCTCCTCTCTTACCGCGACGCGGTCATCACGAAGGATGGCAAAAACGTAAAACAGCTTCGCAAAATGACTCGTATCACCGACGAGGGCAGCCTCATCTACATCACAAACATCACCAATGCAAGCCTCGAAAACGTAAAAGTGGAACTTGCTCGCGGAAACTGGGCAAAGCTTGATATGCACACCCTCAACGTACTGCCCGTTCACACGGAAACCGATGGAGAAAAAACCATCGTTTCGCTGAACTTCACGGAATCCGAATCCTACGTCCTCATTAAGACCGAGAAAGAGCCGGCATCCGTTCCCGCCCCGAAATTCACCTCCCACTATATTCCCGTACCGAGAGTAGTCAACATCACGGAAAAGCCGAAGAACATCATCACCCTCGACTACGCGCAGCTTTCCAAGGATGGTGTGACCTATGAAGAAATTCTTCCCCTCGTCGCTATTAAGGATAACCTCCTCTATGAACGTTTCAACGGTACCGTTTATCTGAAATTCGCCTTCGAACTCGACTATGTACCGAAAGAACTCAATGTGATCGTTGAACCGATGTTCCAAAGTGTTCGCGTCAACGGCACGGAAGTCTTCCCCACCCGTGATAAATGGTGGTTTGATAAATCCTTCTCCGGCGCAGATATCGTCCCCTTCGTAAAACTCGGTAAAAATGAAATCGTCATCGAAGTCAACCATCATCAGAAAGACAACGTCTACTACGTTCTCTACGCCGGCGCCACCGAAGGCCTTCGTAACTGTCTCGCATTCGATGTAGAAATCGAAAGTATCTACCTCACCGGTGATTTCGCCGTACGCTGTGACGGAGAATTCAAAAACGTCACTCTCGGCGACGATTCCACGATCGGTGCATTCTCGGAAGGAAAGGTGCTTCCCACAGTTATGAGAGCATCCGTATACGATGGAAAATTCACTCTCGTTGCACAGCCGTCCGTCGTTTGTGCAAGTAACGTAATCCGCGGTGGATTCCCGTTCTATTCCGGAAAGATCTGCACAAACTTTACATACAACTATACAGCGGGTGACGCTACCGTTCTGAAGCTGACGGGACGTTTTGCCGTTGCCGAAATCAGCGTAAACGGCAAATCCGCGGGACATATGATGTTCACGCGTGAAGTAGATCTCGCCGACTTCCTGGAAGAAGGAGAAAACATCATCAACGTCTGCATCTGCAATTCTATGCG
>JAZRNC010000185.1:0-3627 GCA_045647965.1 Eubacteriales bacterium
GCCGCTATCAAAAAATCCAAATCGTCCGAAAAGGCGTACGCCGCGTTCGACGATAAGGAAACGTCCGTGCTCGGCGGAGAACGCATTCTCACAACGGGGGACTCGATGGCGTATCTCAAGATCGCCGAGGGTTGCTCAAACCGCTGTACCTACTGCGCGATCCCCCTCATCCGCGGAAAAATGCGCAGCCGTACAATGAAGGATATCATCGAAGAAGCAACCGCACTCGACGCGCTCGGCGTGAAGGAACTGAATCTGATCGCGCAGGATACCTCCGCTTACGGTATTGATCTCTACGGAAACTACGCCCTGCCCGAGCTCATCCGCGGGATCTGCGATGCCACGAATATTCCGTGGATCCGCCTCCTCTACTGCTACCCCGACAAAATCACGGACGAACTCGTCGCGGAGCTTCGCGACAACCCCCGTCTCGTAAAATATATCGACATTCCGATCCAGCACATCTCCGACAATATGCTGCGCGCGATGAACCGCCACGGTGACTCCGCGATGATCCGCGAGACCGTTGCCAAGCTTCGCCGCGAGGTGCCGGGCATCATCCTTCGCTCCACCGCCATCATCGGCTTCCCCGGCGAAACGGACGAGGACTTCCGCGAGCTTTGCGAATTCATCAAAGAAGCCAAGTTCGAACGCTTCGGCGCGTTCACGTATTCCCGCGAGGAAGATACCCCCGCCTACGACTTCGACGGTCAGATCGACGAACAGGTAAAGCAGGATCGCTACGACATTATTATGCGTACCCAGCTCTCCGTCAGCGAACGCTTCAACCAGAGCCGTGTCGGACAGACTCTCCGCGTTATGTGTGAAGGATTCGACCCCGTTGCCGAATCCCACTTCGGCAGAAGCTACGGAGAAGCCGCCGACATTGACGGAAAGATCTGGTTCACCGTGAGCCGTCCCGATCTTAGAATCGCAGAGGGCGAGATGATCGACGTACAAATCACCGATGCAATGGATTACGATCTCATCGGAGAAGCCAGACTGAACGTATAATTTTTCATCATTCAAGGAGTAATAATATGAATCTTCCAAACAAACTCACCATTTTACGTATTCTTATGGTGCCCCTTTTCCTCTTGCTTCTGTGCGTGCCGCTTCCGATCTCGGATACGGTTCTCCGCATTCTCACCGCCGTCATCTTTGCGATAACAGCTCTTACCGACATGATTGATGGGAAAATCGCAAGAAAATATAACCTCATCACCGATTTTGGAAAATTTATGGATCCCCTTGCCGACAAATTTCTCGTGATCGCCGCGATGCTCGGTATCCTCGTTTACGTGGACTACCTCCGCCCCATCTTTGTATGGGCAGCCGCGATCGTCATTTTCCGTGAATTTGCCGTCACCTCCATGCGTATGGTGGCTTCCAACAAGGCAGGACTCGTGATCGCCGCGGCTTGGCTCGGAAAGGTCAAAACCACGACGCAGATGATCTGTATCGTGACCGTTCTCCTTGAACCGATCATTCTTCCCTTCACACCTTTTGCCGAATGGCATATCCTCTCCTACGCTACGACGATCATTATGACGGTTATGACTCTCTGGTCGGGCATTGATTATCTTCGTCAGTACTGGCCCTACATCGGCAAAACGAAATGACCGAGACGAAAATCCCCGTCCGCGTTTTGGAAACGGGAGCAGTAGGAAGTCTTCCCTATGTGACCGTCGGCGGAATCGGCAACTTTTCCGTTCGCAAAACCTTCGAGTGCGGGCAGGCATTTCGCTTTGAGCAAACGTCGGCACCGAGCGTCGTATCGGAGGACGCCGTGTGTTATCGCGGAGTCGCCCACGGTCGGGACGTCACCTTCTGCGAAGAAGCGGGGAGACTCACCGTCGTCGGTAGCAGCGAGTCAGAATTTTTCTCTCTTTGGCAGCACTATCTCTCCCTTGACACGGATTACGACGACGTCGACCGACGGATTCTCCTCGCGATGCCAACGGAATCCTCACGTCGCGTGATGGAGAATGCCGTTCGCTGTGGAGCGGGCATCCGTATTCTTCGTCAGGAGCCGTTTGAAGCGCTGATTTCCTTTATCATTTCCCAGAACAACAACATCCCCCGCATCAAAAAAATCATCGCCGCCCTTTGCGATACGTACGGCGAAAACGGAGCGTTTCCTACGCCGCGCGCCCTCTACGACGCCGGAGAAGCGGGACTCTTCGCCCTGCGTACCGGATTTCGCGCGGGATACATACGGGATGCCGCCAGACAGATCCTCGAGGGGGAAGTGGATCTCTCCGCCGTCACCGCCGCCGATTATCCCACAGCCTCCGCGATGCTTCAGAAGATTCGCGGAGTCGGCCCAAAGGTCAGCGCCTGCGCTCTCCTGTTCGGATTCGGAAAAACCGAAGCGTTCCCGATCGACGTGTGGATCAAAAAATCCATCGAAAGACATTTTCCCGATGGATTCGACCCTCTCCCGCTTTCGGACACCGCCGGCATTGCCCAGCAGTACCTATTCTTCTACGAACGGTACCTCGCCGAAAACGCCTGAAAACAACAAATTTCTCATAATTCACTCATTCACGGAGGAAGCCTATGGAACAGATATACACCATACCCGTAAACGAAGCGTTTGAAGAATCCGCGATGGCCGGGGAACAGCTCTGCCCGTTCTGCCGTATGTACAATAAGCTCGAACGGGACGAACTCGACCTCATTCTCGGCGCATCCATGATGGAACCGGACGTACGGATCAAAACCAACGAACTCGGCTTCTGCCCCGACCATCTTGAAATGATGTTCCGCCGCAGCAAGCGTCTTCCCCTTGCCCTGATGATGGAAAGCCATCTCGACCACGTGGCAAAAGAAATTTCCGGCAATATGTCCTCCCTCTTCATCGGAAAGACCGCAGACAGTGCACAAAAAAAACTCGCAAAGCTCGAGCACAGCTGCTACGTCTGCGAGCGTATTGAGTACAATTTCTCACGTATGATCGAAACTGCCGCGCTTCTCTGGCAGAACGATCCCGCGTTCCGCGACAAAGCAAGTGCGGTACCGTGCTACTGCCTGCGCCACTACGGAGCCTTCATTTCCGCGGCAAAGATCCGCCTCTCAAAGAAGGAATTCGCCGAATTTTACTCCTCCGTCTGCGCTGTGGAAACGAAATATTTCGACAAGCTCCGCGAAGACGTCAGTTGGTTCTGCAAAAAATTCGACTACCGCTATGAAAACGAGCCGTGGGGCGATGCCAAGGATGCTCCCGAGCGCGCCAGAGATTTTCTCTCGGGTACGATGCACGTTCAGGAAGACGTGAAGTAATAAGAAGTATAGGATTTAAAGGGGAGGGAGAAGACCTTTTTTGAAAAAAAGGTTCTTCTCCCCCCCCTGTCCCCTCCCTCATCTCAAAAAACTTTAAAAAAAGAGGGGACAAAATTATTGTTTTTTTCAGACTTAAATATTCCATTATTTTTCTTTCCCCTTTTCATAAAGTTTTTTGAAGAGGGGGTTCGGGGGGAGGGACTTTTTCCGAAAAAAGTCCCTCCCCCGCTAATCATTCAATTATTTTTTCACGCCAGAGTCCAGGTCGTTCCTTCCTTGGAGTCCTTGAGAACGACGCCCATTTCCGTGAGCTTAGCGCGGATCTCGTCCGCCGCCGCGTAG
>JAZRNC010000186.1:0-5180 GCA_045647965.1 Eubacteriales bacterium
AGAAGACCGGTGAACTTTCCCTCCACTTCGACGCTGCTCACTTCGATAAGGTTATTAAGGATTACATCGACCTCATCACCACTGACAATGGCGGTGCTCTCGGTAAGGGTGAGATTAAGACAGCCTTTGCTGATAACCGCGTTATGTTTACAAACGACGCATTCAACCGTGCACACGACTGGTGGGCTGACGTTAAGTTCGGTGTAATTCCTGCTCCGAAGCTCACAGAAGATCAGGCAAGCTACCGTTGCGGTTACGGTGCTGCATTCTTTGAAGTTCCCACAACCGTTAAGGCAGCAAACGTTGACTTCGTTTCCTTTATGATGAACGCATATGCAGCAGCAGGTAAGTACTATCTCGCTCCTACATACTTCGAATACGGTCTTAAGGGTAAGTACTCCAACGATAACATGGACGCTCAGATGTTCGACCTGATCTTTGACAGCGCAGCATTCAACCACGGTATCTTCTGGTACACAAAGACCGGTCAGATCACAAACTTCCACGTTGACCTTGGTGGTGCTAACAATACAGACTTCGCTTCCTTCGTTGCTGAATGGACCGCTTACGACCAGGCTTACGTTGATGGTATCAATAGAGCGTACAAAGGCGAAACATTCGACTCCGTTTGGAACTCCGCTTACACAAAGTGGTAATTCTGTACGCAAGTACAAAACGTATAAAAAAACCGACACACACGTGTCGGTTTTTTCTTTGACAATTTTTTCTCCGCCGCATATTATGTTAGAGAAGGGGGAGCCCTTCAAGGTCAGTCAATTTAAAGAAAGGCATGGAATGAAAAATGGCTGAATACAGAAATTCCGGCGGGCAGTGCGGAAAAGAACGGGATATGATTTGCATTGACACGTATCGCGTTCTTGACTCCTGCCGAGATAAAGATTGTTTTGAGGATGTACGCGTATATCTGACCTGTGAGGGACAGGAGATCATCGACCATACCTCGGTCGTTCGCGCAAAATATGCAAAAGTTGTGTGGTCGTGCATTGATATTGATCCTGTGCCGTTTAACCGTGGGTTTTATCAGCTTTACATCAAGATATACGTAAAAATTACGCTGGAGGCGTGTATCGCCCCCGGAAAAATCGAGGAATTCGACGGCATCGCTGTCGTAGAAAAGAAAGTGATTCTCTTTGGCAGTGAAGGGAATGTCAGCGTGTTCAAAAGCGAGGCGTCAAAATCGTGTTTCTGCTCGGGAGCGGCAGGGAAAGTCACTCCGTCGGGTAACCTCCCGATCGCGGTAATCGAGACGGTCGATCCGATCATCCTCTCCACGAAGGTCGTAGAGCCCCACAAACCGTGCAGATGCTGTTGCTGCTGTACGGTAGACGAAATCCCCGATTGCGTCATAGGAGGCGTCCGTGGCTCTCTGAGAGACGATCCGGACTCGAACCTGCTTCTCGTGTCACTCGGTTTCTTCTCTGTGGTTAGAATCGAACGTCCTGCGCAGTATCTCATAAACGCCGTGGAATACTGCGTTCCGGAAAAAGAGTGCGTATTGCCGACGGTCGAAGATCCGTGCTGTCTCTTCAAACAGATGGAATTTCCGACGTCGGAGTTTTGTCCTCCCGCCTCACCTCCCATTCTTCGCGGAAACGATGGAGAAAAGCGGTGTGGCTGCGGAAACAATAACTAAAAAAAGGGGAGAATCTGACTTTGTCAGTTCTCCCCAACTTTTTTGTGGTCGTTATTTTTGATTGATTTTTTTCGATACTTGCGACAGAATGGCTTCAAAGGCAAGACTCAGTACAATGACAGTGAGAGTCCACGCCATCAGATCCACCGATTCGAGATATAATTTGGAATAGTAGATCTCGCCGCCGATCGAGTACTTGAGTGAGCAGAGAACTTCTGCCGCCACGCCGGATTTCCACGCCAGTCCAAACGAGATATGCACACCCGACAGAATGGCGGGGGCGGCGGATGGAAGGTAGAGGAATTTCAAACGGTTGAATCCGCGGCAATTGAAGACTCTTGCAGCGTCAACGAGTACACGGTCGGTCGAGGCAAAGCCACGATACGTGTTCTCATAGACGATCGGGAGCACCATCAGAAATGAGGTGAACGTGGGAACACTTGATCTGCCGATCCACACGAGCGCCAGAATGATGAACGACGCGACGGGGGTGGCGCGGATCGTAGTGAAAAGAGGGGACAGAAGGATCTCAACCGGACGGAAGAAAAAGGCAAGGAGCGCAAGTGCGAAGCCTGCGATGGCACCTGCCGCAAATCCGCATAAGATCCGAAGCAGCGATAGAAAGACGGTTTGATAGAAACTTGGTTCCGCGAGAAAATCGACGAGCCGTTTCAACACTCGGATGGGGGAGGGGAGAAGCACTTCACGCGATACGAGGAGTGCGCCCGCTTCCCAAACGAGGATCCAAAACAGTAAAACGGCGGTTGTTTTTATGAAGGAACGTAATGGTTTCATCGAAGATCCGTCTCGACTCATTTAATATAGAAAATGTCGTCCTTCGGGAGTGCGCCACCAACGGATTTTGCATCGAAATCAAAGAGTACGTTCCAGAATCCCATAAGACCATCGGCCATTTCTTCGCCGGTGATGCACACGATATTCGCGTTCGGGATTGCTTTTTTCGCGATGGGAGCTTTCGGAATGATACCGAACTGCTCGATCAGTGCGGAAGCCTCGTCGACGTTTTCGTTTACGAAGTCAACGGAGGCAGAGTATTCGTCAAGGAATTTCTGAACAGCCTTCGGATGTTCTGCAAGGAAGGTGGGGTTGATAACGATGCATCCCTGATAGAGGGCGGAGTCGTCGGCGTTTTTGTCAGCTGCCTTTTCCCATTCTTCGGTCATATTGATGACTGCCTTTGCTTCCGTCTGTGCAAGAACGGTCGTAGCGTTGGGAACGGGGAGCATACCGATGGAAACGTCACCGGCGATCATAAGAGTTGCAAGCTCGGAGTGATCCGCAAGGAAGGTTACTTCGCAATCGATGTCGTTAGCTTCCAGAACATAATTGAGAATATACTCGGGAGTGGATGCCTGACCGGTTGCGTAGATGTGCTTTCCGTTCAGATCTTCAATGGAGCTAATCGTATTTCCGTTTTCAAGGATATAGAGTACACCAAGTGTGTTGACAGCAGCTACGCGTACGTTTCCTTCGGTCTTGTTATAAAGAACGGAGGCAAGGTTGGTGGGAATAGCCGCGATGTCGTAGTTACCCTTGATGATTTCCGCAGCCACTTCGTCGGGGGAAGAAGCGATGGTGAATGTGTAATTGTTTTTACTGTTTCCAGCTTCGTCTTCTGCCATGAGTTTTGCCATACCCATTCCGGTCGGGCCCTTCATCGCAAAAACACGAACTTCATCCGGCGCTTTTTCACTTTGACAAGCAACGAGTGAGAACGCAAAAACAAGCACGAGAAGCATACAAATCACTTTTTTCATAGTAGTAATTCTCCTTATGAATTAAAAATTTTTTTCATACGAAATTGTATCACATAATGCGACAAATGTCAAGTATTGTTAAGGGAGGAATAAACATAAAAATCATGAAAAATATTTCGAGTAGGTATTGAAATTACTTCGGTAATGTTGTAAAATATAATGTAAAGGTTCAAAAATGTTTAAGCGGTTTACCGCATAAGGAGGACATATGACATTATTTATTCTTGCAGCCGGAATGGGCTCTCGTTACGGCGGATTAAAGCAGATCGACTCTTTTACCGAGAACGGAGAATTTATCATCGACTTCTCGATTTATGACGCAATCAAGGCGGGATTTGACCGCGTTGTATTCGTTATCAAAAAGGAAAATTACGAAGTATTCCGTGAAACCGTAGGAAAGAGAATCGAAGGAAAAATCAAGGTTGAATATGTATTCCAGGGAATGGATACGTTTGTACCGGCGGATAAGATTCCTGCCGATCGCGTTAAGCCTTGGGGAACAACTCACGCGCTTCTTTGCGGTAAGGAAGTTTTGAATGATAGCTTCATTGTTATCAATGCTGACGACTTCTACGGCAGAGATGCATTTATGAAGGCAGCAGAATTCTTGAAGAATACCGACGGTAAGCATTACTGCATGATCGGTTATCTCCTCGGCAATACTCTCACCGATAACGGTAGCGTAGCAAGAGGCGAGTGCCGTACAAAGGACGGAATGCTCGATACAATTAACGAAAGAACCAAGCTGTTCAAGGAAGAAACAGGTGCGTACTACACGGACGATAACGGCGAAACCGTACATATTCCGAACGATACTGTTGTTTCGATGAACTTCTGGGGCTTTACTCCCGAAGTATTCAAAGGTCTTGAAGCGGATTTTGAAGCATTCCTTGCCGACACGACCCGTGAACCTTTAAAGAGCGAGGCTCTTCTTCCGAACGCAATCGGTAAGATGATCAAGGATGGTTTGTGCGATGTTTCTGTTCTTACCACAACGGCAAAGTGGTTCGGTGTAACGTATTCCGAAGATAAGCCCGACGTTATCGCAAAACTTAAGGCACTGATCGATTGCGGCGAATATCCGAACGGTTTGTGGAAATAAGAAATCGTAAATACAGACAAATTTAAAGGAGTTATTATGGCTATTCTCGTAACAGGCGGTGCAGGATATATCGGATCCCATACCGTCGTTGAACTTCAGAATTTGGGATATGAGGTAATCGTTGTGGATAACCTCTGCAACTCCAGCAGAAAATCCCTTGAACGCGTGGAACAGATTACAGGTAAGAGCGTAAAATTCTATCTCGCGGATATTCTTGACAGAAATGCGATGGAAGATATCTTTGCAAAGGAACAGATCGATTCCGTCATTCATTTTGCAGGACTTAAGGCAGTGGGTGAATCCGTTGCGAAACCGTGGGAATATTATAATAACAACATTACGGGAACTCTCGTTCTCGTGGATGTTATGAAGAAGTACGGATGCAAGAATATCATCTTCTCGTCGTCCGCTACTGTATACGGTGACCCGGCGTTTATTCCGATTACGGAAGAATGCCCGAAGGGAAGCTGCACCAATCCTTACGGTTGGACAAAGTCTATGCTTGAACAGATCCTTACTGATATCCAGAAGGCAGATCCGGAATGGAACGTGGTTCTTCTCCGTTACTTCAACCCGATCGGCGCACACAAGAGCGGTCTCATCGGCGAGAACCCGAACGGAATCCCGAATAACCTTATGCCTTACG
>JAZRNC010000187.1:0-5951 GCA_045647965.1 Eubacteriales bacterium
GGAGAGGAACTTTTTCGAAAAAAAGTTCTTCTCCCTCCCCTGTTAAATATTCTTTTATTTCAGTTTACTGCTGATCTTTCAGGAGCTTTTCGGCACACGCGAGACGGATGCAGGAGCACAGGATCTCGATCGCCTGCTTCAGTTCATCGTTTTCGGGGTACGTCGGAGCGATTCTGAGGTTGCTGTTGTGCGGGTCACGGCCGTAGGGGTATGTGGAGCCTGCGGTAGTGAGAGTAACACCAACGGAGCGAGCGAGCTGATATACGCGGCGCGCGCATCCTTCTTCCACGTAAAGGCTGATGAAGTAACCGCCCTTCGGAGTGGTCCAGTGAGCAACGTCGTAGCCGGCGAGTTCGCGGTCGAAGAGTTTTTCTACAAGCTCGAACTTCGGACGGAGGATGGCTGCGTGGTGGCGCATATGCTGGCGAATACCGTCGGCATTTTTGAAGAATTTCACGTGGCGCATCTGGTTGATCTTGTCGTAGCCGATGGTCTGGGTTGCGATGATGGGACGGATCTGTTCGAGGTTCTTCTCGGACGCCGCCATAATAGCAAGACCGGAGCCGGGGAAGGAGATCTTGGAGGTGGAAGCGAAGTAGAAGATGTTATCTTCCGTGCCGTATTCCTTCGCAAGCTCGAAAATGTTGGCAAGCGGCACTTCTTCGTCGTAGAGCTCGTGAACGCAGTACGCGTTATCCCAGAAGATACGGAAGTCGGGTGCTGCGGGCTTCATTGCGGCGATGGCTTCGACTACTTCTTTCGAATAGGTAATTCCCTCGGGGTTTGCGAACTTCGGCACACACCAGATACCCTTAACGGACGGGTCGGAGCAGGCAATGTTGTATACCTCTTCCATATCGGGACCGTCTGCGTTCATTTTTACGGGGATCATTTCGATACCGAGAGTACGGCAGATCGTAAAGTGGCGGTCATATCCGGGAGAGGGGCAGATGAACTTGATTCTTCCCTGACGGGACCAGGGTTCGTAACCGCCCGCAACACCGAAGAGCATTGCGCGTACCATTGTGTCGTACATTACGTTGAGGGAGGAGTTACCGAGAACGAGAATTCTTTCGGTCGGGATGTCGAGAAGTTCGCTGAAGAGCTTTTTCGTTTCCGGAAGACCATCGAGAATACCGTAGTTACGGCAGTCGAGTCCGTTTGCGCTGAAACAATCTCCGCGATCGCTGATGATATTGAGCATTTCGGAGGAGAGGTCGAGCTGTGCCTGGTTGGGCTTACCTCTTGTGAGGTCGAGTGTCAGGTTCATCTCAGACCAGTGGTCGAGTTTTGCCTGTTCTGCAGCAACGACGGAGCGAAGTTCTTCGGCAGATAAGGAGGAAAAAGCTTTTCTTTCCAGATGTGACATTGAATATTACCTCTTTGTTTCGTTTAAAATCAAAATTTATTATTTCAGATCAAGTGGTTTATTTCAGAAGACCGTTCAGAATTTTTTCTTCAGCTTCTTCCGCGGTCAGACCGAGTGTCATCAGCTTGAGGATCTGATCGCCCGCGATCTTTCCGATGGCAGCCTCGTGAATGAGACGTGCGTCCACGGAGTTTGCACAAATTTCGGGAATGGAGCGGATCTTTGCGTCGTCCATAATGATGGAGTCGCACTGTACGTGACCGAAGCAGTCCGCGTTACCGATGAGCTTCGGGTAGAATACCTGCGTGGATTCACCCTTGGCAACGGAGCGGGAGTTGATGCGCGCCTTCGAATCCTTGCCGTCGAGAATGATCGTGGTGTCGCTCTCTACGTGCTGATGGCCGTCGGACATGATGCGTTCGGTGAGATTGATTTCGCATCCTTCCGAAGCGGTGATGGTGGTCGTACGCTTGGTGGAGTCGATGCCACCGATCTGTACGGATTCGAGGTCGAGCGAGGCGCCCGTGTCGAGCGTTGCGGTCATTGCGGGATTCATAATTCTTTCTCCCGAGCCGCCGCCCTCGCCGTAGTGCTTTTCGATATAGCGTACGTGGGAATTTTTACCGATCTTGAAGGAGTGAACACCATCGTGTGCGGAGGCTTCGTCACCCGTATTGTGGATGCCGCATCCCGCTACGATGAGAACGTCGCAGTCGTCGCCGATGATGAAGTCGTTATATACAAGTTCGGTAAGTCCCGTTTTTGTGATGAGAACCGGAATGTGAACGCTTTTGTTTTTCGTTCCGGATTTGATGATGATGTTGATACCGGGCTTATCCGTTTTCGTTTCGATCGTGATTTCGTCCGTGTTTTTTCTTCCTGCGAGTTCGCTGTTTTCGCGAATGTTATATGCGCCCTCTGGTACACCGTGCAGGTCGGCGATTTTTTCAAGAAGGCCGCGTCTGATATCCTGATCCATAGTACCTCCTTTGTGGCTTAGCGATCTTTCGGAAGGCAAGGCTTGTCGAATACGTCGTCAATCGAGGGGAGAATGTCCTCAGGCTTACCGCGCATGGACAGTTTGCCGTTTGCAATCAAGAGAACCTCGTCTGCCTGACTGATGATACGTTCCTGATGGGAGATGATGATGAGCGTGCATCCGCTCGTTTCGTGCAGCTCGCGGAACGTGTTGGTGAGACGATGGAAGCTCCAGAGGTCGATGCCGGCTTCGGGTTCGTCGAAGATCATGATCTTCGATCCCTTGGCAAGGACCGAGGCGATTTCGATTCTCTTTACCTCACCGCCGGAGAGGGAGGAATCGACTTCGCGGTTGATGTATTCTTCTGCGCAGAGTCCCACTTTCGTGAGATATTTGCAGCACTCGTCACGTTTGAGCTTTTTCTTTGCGGCGATGGATAAAAGCTCACGTACGGTGATACCCTTGAAGCGGGGCGGCTGCTGGAAACCGTAAGCGATTCCCGCTTCCGCGCGCTCGGTCACACCGAGGTGGGTGATGTCCATGCCATCAAGGGAGATCTTACCGCCGGTCGGGGTAACAAGTCCCATAATAGCCTTGGCAAGCGTGGTTTTTCCGCCGCCGTTCGGGCCGGTGATAACGATATAGCTTCCGTCTTTGATATCGAGGGAAACGTGGTCGAGAATTGTGATTTTTTCGCTTCCGCTCTCATTCGCGGGAACGGAAAACGTAACGTCTTTGAGGCGAAGCATAGTTTTTACTCTCTTTCTGTTTTTTTATCTATTTTTGCATAAGCAGTCGTGCAAATTATTCATAATTCCCCTTGTTAGAATGAAAAATGGGGCGAAAATGAATCATTGCACAACACGGAAATTCATACTTATAAATTTCTACAGTATTATTATAGTCTATTTTATAGAAAAATACAATAGTAATATTGGAAATTTTTCAGATAGTAACTTTCTTTTTTCGTGTGGATATTGTATAATAAACGGTAGAAAAGAAAGCGAGGATATCTATGACACAGAGAGAGAGCAATCCGTATCCGTACTCGGATTCCAACAAACGGTATATGACGTACGATTGGTATATGAAAACGAGGTTCGGCGGCAAGGTGGCGAAGGTCCCCTTGGAGATCGGCTGCACTTGTCCGAATCTGGACGGAGTACGTGGGTGCGGTGGGTGTATCTACTGCAGTAACGGTAGCCGCAGTGCGGTGGGGGATACGCTTGAGGGGCAATACGCGCACGGCGTAGAGGTAGCGTCGCGCAAGTGGCGTCCGGTGGGATTCATTCCGTACCTGCAATCGCATACGAACACGTACGGGGATCTCGACATACTCACTTCGTACTATAGGCGGGCGGCGGCAATGGAGGGAGCAGTGATGCTCGATATCGCGACGCGGGCAGATTGCCTTGGGGACGAGGTGATCGAGGTACTGTGTCAAGTGGCGGAGGAGATACCGCTGACGGTGGAGCTTGGTCTGCAGTCGTCGAGTGACCGCACGGCGGAATGTATCAACCGATGCCACACGTACGCGGAGTTTCTGGATGGGTATTCGCGCCTGAGAAAAGCTGCCGATGCCGTGAACGCACGTTTGGGAGGTAATTCGTTCACGAACAATCGAATGATGATCGGCGTACATATCATAAACGGACTTCCGGGCGAGGGGGAAGCGGAGATGCTTCGCACCGCGGAGGATGTGGCATTTCTTCAGCCGGATATGGTGAAGATCCATCTGATGCACGTTCTTCGTGGGACGGTGCTCGGTGAAATGTACGAGAGAGGGGAATATACCCCAATGTCAAAGGAGGAGTACGTAAAGATCACCTGCACACAGCTTGAGAGAATGCCGCCGCAGACTGTCATCGGTCGGGTGACGGGGGATGGGGTAGCGGATGAGCTTCTCGCCCCGCAGTGGAGCCGACGAAAGACCGAGGTTGCCAACGAAATTGACAAGGAACTATACCGTCGCGGAACCTATCAGGGGTATGCCGCGTCCCATCCTCAAAAAAACTTTAAGTAGCGGATAAGAATAGACCGAGTTACATACCCGAAAATATTCATGATTTTTGCAGTGTCCATAACTTACGCCGGAGGGAGAGACTATTTTGAAAAAGTATCGCCCTCCTTTATTATATTTTCTTCTATTAAATAGAATTCTTCTAAATAGAATTCTTCCGATAACGAAAAACGCCCGACCTTCGGGTGAAAGTCGGGCGAGGGATGCGTTTTTGTTGATGAAAAATCAATATTTTTCGATATAAACGTTGCGGTAGGAAACGGGGTTGCCGTGGTCCTGGAGCATCAGCGGGCCTTCTGCGACCTGCTTACCATCGGTGATACCGCCGGGTGTGACTTGGTAGAGCTCTATGTTATTCTGGATCATAATGCCGTTCTGAACAACGGTAACGAATGCGTTTTCCTTCACGCTGCCGTCTTCGTTGAAGCGGGGAGCGCGGAAGTAAATATCGTACGTCTGCCATTCCAGAGCGGGCTTGCACGCGTTTACGAGGGGAGCGTACATCTCATAAAATGACCCGCAGTCATTGTTCTTCGGTTCTTCTACGCCGTAAGAATCAAGAACCTGAAGCTCGTAGCAGCCGTGAATGTATACGCCGCTGTTACCCTTGTTCTGACCCGTTTTATCGGGCATATCGGGTTCCATCCATTCTACGTGGATGTGTGCGTCACCGAATGTCTCGGTGGAAACGATGTCATTCTGGCCGCGAACAACGGTCATAACGCCGTTTTCAAGGATCCAGCCGCACGGATCGTTGCTGCCGCGCTTTTTCCACTTATCCATGGAAGTACCGTCGAATAAGTAAATTCTTTCCATAATTATAAATTCCTTTCTTGTTTCGGAAATAATCATCATATTTTTGAAGTATTCATTGTTATGATTATATATCACCGAGGCTGAAATTGCAATAGCTTTACCGAAAAAAGCAAAATTTATTGCGCCGCCGAATCGGGAAATCCCAGGCATAAACTCTACCTCCACCGCATAGGATGTAGCACACAAGAAAACACAGAACGGGGTAGAAAAAATGTCAGGAAAACTATGCTCTCTCACCGAACAAAATCAGCACGCGGGAACGTCTCCTGCCGGAAAAGCGTATCCGTACTCACCGGAGGGGGATCTCTTCCACACCCGCGAAAACGACGCGTATCTGAAAAGCAAAGCCACCCTTGAGGCCGCTGTCTGCCGCGATGTCACGTTAGAAGGAATGTGCATTCTCTGCGACTGCGCCACGATGCAACTCACGGTCGATCTCGGAAACGGGATCCGCGGCGTTCTGCCGAAAAACGAGGTCTGTTATTCCCCCATCGACGAGGAAACCAAGGATATTGCCGTCATCACGCGCGTCGGAAAACCGATCCAGTTTAAAGTCACCTCTCTCACCGAAAACGAGCGTGGAGAGACCGTCGCCCACCTTTCTCGCCGCGCCGCCCAACGAGAAGCGTACGAATCGATGCGCGCTACCCTTTGTCCCGGCGATATCATTCCCGCGCGGATCACTCATCTTGAGCCGTTCGGTGCGTTCTGCGACATCGGCTGCGGTATCATCTCCCTCGTAACCGTGGACAAAATCTCCGTCTCCC
>JAZRNC010000188.1:0-13664 GCA_045647965.1 Eubacteriales bacterium
CACCGTATCGAGAGATGAGGCAAGCTCCGTCACACCGAATCGGGATACCAATCCGTATGTGGGCTTCATCGAAACGACACCGCAGAACGATGCAGGCTGACGGGCACTTCCTCCCGTATCCGTTCCAATGGCCCACGGCGCGGTACGACAAGCCACAGCTGCCGCCGAGCCACCCGACGAACCGCCGCACGACATTTCGTAATGATATGGATTATGCGTCGCGCCAACGAAAGAGCGTTCACAGCTCGAGCCCATTGCAAATTCATCAAGATTGGTTTTACCGAGAAGCACCGCTCCGTTATCTTCCAATTTTTCGACCACGGACGCCGTGTACGGAGGCACAAAATCCGCAAGCATCCGAGAAGCACACGTCATACGCACATCCCGTACGGCAATATTATCCTTCACCGCAAACGGAATCCCGCAGAGTGCATTTCCCGTGCCCTCACGAAGTCTCTCGTCCGCGGCGCGAGCTGATATCATCGCTCTCTCCGCCGTTTGTGTGATGTATGCGTTGATCCCTTTTTCTTTTTCCGAGAGATTCTCGAGGTATGCCTTTGTAACCTCCACAGAGGACACATCTCCCCCGTGAAGCAATTCGGAGAGACTATGGATGGACAAATTCAACAGTTCATTTTTCATTTTCTCACCTCACACGATCCGCGGAATCTCAACGTACGGTTCCGAATACCGCTTCGCCTGTTTTAAGGCATCTGTTTCCATCCCTGCCTCCGGCAACTCAGACACACGGTCCTCTCTGAGTTCTGCCACACCCATCGGAGGAATTACAGAAACCGCCGTTTCTCTGTCGTCATCGCTGACCGTCTGTGCCACACGGGAGATATAGTCACCCATTTTCACAAAATCCGCGTACAGCGGTTTGATCTCGTCCGTGTCGAGCATGGCGCCGTCGAGGACGAGTGAAAATTTTTGTTCATTCATCATAATATCCCCACAAATCAATCCTTTATGTATTTTCCACGAAGCAGAGCGATCTCCGCGGCATACCCATCGAGATCGTTCGGCGTTTCGAGGAAAAAGGGCAAATTCCGCACAGTCGGGTGATTGATTATGCGCACGATTGCGTCAAGACCAATCTCTCCCTCACCAATTTTGGCGTGACGGTCTTTGTGCGACGACGGCGGATTTGCCGAATCGTTCAGATGGATCGCGCGAAGGCGGTCAATCCCAACATACTTATCAAATTCACGGAGTACCCCATCGAAGTCTCCAATCAGATCGTACCCTGCATCACTTGTGTGGCAAGTATCAAAGCACACCCCGACGTAATCTCTGAGTGATGGATCCACTCTCTCGATAATTTCGCCGAGTTCTTCAAACGAACGGCCGATCTCCGTTCCTTTACCCGCCATTGTTTCAAGAAGGACCGTCGTTTTCATTCCCTGCCACAACACCGAGTTCAGCATTTCGGCAATAAACCGAATCCCCTCGTCCACGCCCTGCCCAACGTGACATCCGGGGTGGAAATTATACATTGATCCCGGCAAATTCTCGAGAAACACGAGTTCCTCGTGCATCGATTCTCCCGAATATTTGCGTACTTCTTCGTTTTTCGAGCAGGGATTGTACGTATACGGCGCATGTGCAAGAGGCATCGAAAGTCCCCTCTCCTTTAAAAATGCGTACAGAGCCGCCACATCCTCAGGATCCGCTTTTTTTTGCACGCCGCCCTTTGGATTTTTCGTGAAATATTGAAACGTCGTTCCACCGACAGCTTCCATTCTCTTGCCCATTGCAAGATAGCCGCCCTCTGTGGAAAGATGGCATCCAATCGTTAACATAACTTCATTCCTCTACTATTGTGAAATTTGAATTTTTTATAAAAACCTTCATATAATATATTTACAGAATGCCCCGTTATCTGAGGAACTCCGGTTGAAATCAAAAATAATCCCCAAAAGATGTGTCAGCGAAGGGCTCCGTGCAATACTCCGCGAGACACGCGAATCGAAAACAAGTATTTTTGCCGCACAGGCGTCATTTTTTATTATCACCTCTGCCGTCCCGCTTATGTCTCTATTGATTGCACTGCTCAGTCTGTTTCTGCCGCACAGTCGGGGAGAACTCTCGGCGCTGCTTGACACGTGGCCGATTCACGATATAATCGTTCCTCTTCTTACACAGCTTGATTCGGCACCGACGGTCTCTCTCGTTTCTTTTTCCGCCGTAACAACCTTATGGAGTGCGTCACGCGGCATCTTTGCCGTACGCGGAGGACTTGAAGCAGTCTACGGCGTGATCCATCCTCACGGCATCCTGAAGCGCAAACTCCTCTCCGTTCTGTCCACCGCCGTCTTCATCGTCCTTTTGGGAGTCACAGCCTCCCTTTTTCTGTTTCGAAATTTACCATTCACTCCACTTCACCAAAATGCAAGAAACACTTTCCGCACCATCTCGATCCTCTCGTTCATCGGGCTTACCTCTCTCGGTTTTTGGCTCCTTTATACCCGGGTAGCGGGAAAGAGCCACACCGTGAACCACAACGCCCGAAAGCATCTCCCCGGTGCCATCTTTGCTTCGGTGGGGTGGGTAATGTTTTCGTACGGGTACTCCTTGTATCTCACGCATTTTCCGAGTGCCTCCTACATTTACGGAGGGCTTGCGGCTGTGTGCCTCGTCATGCTGTGGATCTATTTTTGTATGCAGATCCTACTGCTCGGCGCCGTAATCAACAAAGTCTTTTTCGCACATCCCCCGTAACATTACACAAAGGAAATGGCGATGCCACGTATTATGCATCGCCGTTTTCCCTTTCTTATGATTTCTATGCCATATTCACACAAAAACAGATCGTCACGGCTCCACATTCAGCTGGGGCTGGTTGGAGGCTTCCGCTTCGTTTCTGAATTTTTGTCTGAGAGCCTCATGTTCTGCTCTCGTTTGTGAGAAGTAAGTCGTTCCTTTGTTTGCGATAAAGAAATAATAGTTCGTGGATGCCGGCTGAAGCGCTGACAACAGCGCACTGGCACTGGGGTTCGCAATTGCCCCCGGCGGCAATCCATCGTACAGATACGAGTTGTACGGTGTATCGTAACGAAGATCGTCAAGGGTCAGCGTAGGACGTACCCCCGTCTCGTGCTGGATCGCATACACGATCGTAGCGTCACTCTCCAATTTCGGGAAGTTCTGAGGGGAGTTCAAACGGTTATGGAATACCGAAGACACGTTAAAGAATTCCGCGGGAGAACCGGCTTCTTTTTCAATGATGGAGGCAAGAGTGACGATTTCATCCACGGTGTACCCCATCTGATCGCAGTAATCGCGGTAATCTTTGGTAAATATCTGCGAAAAACGCTTCAAAAGCTTGTTAATAACAGTAACTTCACTCGATGTCGTGTAGAACTGATACGTATCGGGGAACAGGTATCCGTCGAGTCGGTAGATACGATCTGCGGAAAGAACGCTCGTCTCCAAGCGGTCAATAAACCAATAATCGAAATCGTAATTCTCGATGACGTCAACAAATCCTTCCCTTGTTCCGATTCCGTACGACACAAACAAATCGATAATCTCATCGGTCGTATAGCCTTCGGGAATTTTTATTTCTACGACTTCCATCACGAATTTTTCTTTAAATTCCGAGCGAAGAGTATCGTAATTCATCATTCCGTTCACGGTATACGTCCCTGCGAGAAATTCCCCATCGTCTTTTTGGATTTTAGCGTAAAGTGTAAAAATCTTCGGGAATTTGATAATATCATTCTGATACAGCACATCGGCGATCATTTCGATATCCGCATCCTCCGGAATGGTCACTTCCACCACCTCGTCCGATTTAACAAAAGCGAACACATCGTTTCCGACAATGATAACGAACAGGGACAAAAACAGCGACACCACGATCACGAAAATAATATACACGATCGCCTTAACCACGCTGATGATGGTATTTCCGCGGTCAAGCGTGCGATCGGGCAATTTTTCATTTGGCAGTCTCTTGATATCACGCACGGGATATACGTCCGCACTGCGTGTCTTCATCATTCCCTGCATTGTTTCGCGGGTGGTCTGTGCCGGGTGTCGATTCTCTCCCGTGGGATTCACCCGTCTTTGCGACGGCTGGCCCACCGTACTCTGCGGCACTTTAATAGGACGAGTAGCGGCATTTTTGTCCGTATCTCCACGATTTTCCGCACGCTGGATCGGCGGGTGGGATACGGGAGGCACCTGTGTTTTCGGCGCCGTCTTTTCGCTCGGTGAGGAAGCCGGTGCTTGGTTCACCTTCGGTTTTACGGCAGACTCTCTACCAATCGGTGCACGAGGTTCCGTCGGTTTCCTGGTAGCAGACTCCGCACGTCTTGTGTCCGCGGACTGCCTTGCAATCGGTGCCGTCTTTTTTGGTTCACCCGAAGCCGATGGAGAGTTTCCTCCCGGACGATTTGCCGAAGGCATCGGGCGAGTCGTATTTTTATTCGAATCCGTATGGATCACCTCATCTCATAATATCCATGTTCCGTTGTTCTATTGCATCTCCATCGTAGAACGCACGACGAACAACACAACAAGCAACAGAAATGTTGGGGTAAAAAACGCTTCTACGGCGCGCAGAAGTTTTCCGGACTTTCCGCTTTTCACATAGCTTGACTCTTTGTTTTCTTCCGCATATTTTCGGTAAAGAGTCCCCGCCTCAAAGCACATCAGCATTCCCGACACCAGCACAATAAAACCGAGAATGATGCACATAATCAGCAGACTTATGTTTTGTTTATCCACTAAATGCAGGATGTATTTTTCTCCGAGCAACACCACCGCATTGTTCAGAGTATGCACAAAGATGGCGGCAAGTAGAGAATCTGTCGCGTACAGTACGGCGGCAAGAACGATTCCCGAGAAAAAATACACGGGAAAACGCTCAATAGAGAAATGGGACATCGCAAACAGCACGGCACTCATAAACGCCGCAAGTCCTGCACCGCGATGCTGATATTCCCCGATCACGATTCCGCGAAACAGAAACTCCTCCGTCACAGCAGGAAGAATCGCAAAGGTCACAAGCCGATATATCGTATCGGTGACGCCGACACTATTAAGTGCCACGTACGATTCCAACGATGAAACCCGAACCAAATCGGGCATCGCGGAATACAAAACGATACTTATCAGCATAATCCCGCTTACCAAAAATACAGAAGCGTGAGAAATATACAAAAATTTTGTGGGGGAGAACAGTTTCAGCCTTAATTTTCCTGTAAAATCCCGTCCCCGTATCCGACAGTAGAAAAGGGCCGGTACTGCATATGTCAGAAGTTCGATCACGACGATTGCAAAGTAAGGATTTTCCTCACTCCCAAGCATACTGTCCGGGAGAAGTCCTGCCGCCATAATTAAAAGGAAAACAACGATCAGCAGTATCGGCGTAAATAACGTTTCTTTGAATGTTCGGTTCAAATCAGCCCTTTCCGGGATGTGTCTTTTTGCTATCTTTGGTGACACGAACACCCTTTTCCGTCAGAAGGATATCCACCGTTACGTCAAAGCGTCCTCTCGGCACTTCAGGAAGAATATAGTCGGAATATACCACACCGATCGTACAGCCCGAAAACTGCGAGAGATAACGGTCGTAGAACCCTTTTCCGTATCCGAGGCGGTATCCTGCGCGGTCATACACAAGCCCGGGAACGAAGCATACCGCACCACCCATTTCGTTCTGTACGTCATAGATGGGGTTGTCCTGCGGCGGCTCCAGAATACCGTAAGAATCTACCACAAGTTCATCGAGAGAATTTACCATATGGTACTGCATAGTATGCGTTTTTTTATCGCAGCGCGGGAACAATACCTTTTTATTCTTTTCAAGCGCGGCTTTCGCAATCGCCGAAACGTCTATTTCGTCGGCAAGAGCGGCATATAACAACACGTATTCCGCGTACCGAAAACTGACAAGCCTTTCGGCTGCTTCGCAAATGAGCGTATCCCGTCTGAATTTTTCTTCCGGTGACATCTCTTTACGTTTTGCTTTATATTCTTCACGAATATCGTCTTTTTGTTTTTTAATCATTTTGCAAGTATCGCAGAACGGATATCTTCCGCTGCTTTCTCTCCTTTCATAAGTCCTACCAAAGTAAGTGCAAAATCAACCGCCGCACCCATTCCGCACGCCGTTATCATATTGCCATCTGCCTCCACGCGTCCGCCCGTCAGAATCGCCCCGTCAAGGTATTCCTCAAATCCGGGATAACACACCGCACGTTTTCCGCGGAGCATTCCTCTTTTTCCCGGGATCATCGGAGCCGCGCAAATGGCAGCGATATAGATCCCTCTCTCGGCGGCAAGGGAAACCATCGAGTCAACGCATTCGTTGGCATCGAGATTTGCAGCCCCCGGCATACCACCCGGCAGAATGATCATCTCTACGTTTTCTTCCTCAAATATTTTGACGGCATCGGACAGGGAAAGTTCCGCTTCCGTGGAAATTCCGTGAGAACCCGTCACCTTTTTGCCGTCCCCTTCGCAAACTGCAACCGTTTTTATGTCAATCTTTGCCCGTCTCATGAGATCCGCCGGGCAAAATGCTTCAATTTCTTCGAATCCGTCCGCTAAAAATTCCAGTACCATATCACAATTCCCTTTCTCTTATACGTTTTCACTTTTCCACTGCTATTATACCATTGTTGTACCAAAAAACGGTTAACAAACCATAAATATTTTATTTTTCGAAAGATTTTACGTTCTCTCTTTACAGAGAAAGACTATCCCGGATCTTCCCTGCAATTTCCTCACGGGAATACGGCTCCGTGGCCCCGTCATCGGCGCATCCAATCACCGTCCATCCGCATTTTTCCGCCGTATAGCGAGCCGCATCACGGCATCGTTTCATATAGTTGCGGTCCTTCTCGTGAATATCGAGATGTCTGCCCGTCTCTCCGCTTCTCTTTTTCACCATCGCGCTGGATACGGACTCCGGCATATCGAGAAGGATCACCTGATCGGGTTTCGGCAGTCCAAGACGACAAAATTCAAAATCCCACAGCCAATCAAGGAACGCATCCCACTCAGACTCGGGAAGTTTGGAGAGTTGATGATACGCGTTTGCCGTTGTATAACGGTTGGCAATCACGATACAATCCTCGTCGAGATAATCCCCCTTCCATTCTGTCTGATAACTCACGTAGCGGTCTGCCGCAAAAAACATCGACGCCGCATACCCGTTCGTATCGTCCGGACTCTTCCCAAGCTCACCGTTTAAGTACATTCTCACAAGAACAGAACCTTCGCTTTTGTAATCGGGAAAGTCCACCATTCTCACACGCTGTCCGCGCGATTCCAGATATTCTTTCAAAAGGATGGTCTGCGTTCCCTTTCCGGAACCGTCAAGCCCCTCCAAAACAATCAATTTTCCCATATATCCTTCATTCTTTCTATCAATTCAAACAATTCAAAAATCTCACAGATCAAACGGCATCTCATCCTTGAGGCGCATTTCCATATATTCCTGCTTGGAGATGAGTACCTCACGGGGTTTAGAGCCGTCGGGTGCGCTTACATAACCGAGCTGTTCCATACGGTCGATCAGTTTCGCCGCCCGGCCGTATCCGAGAGACAGTTTACGCTGAATATACGACGTCGAGATCTTTCCGCTGTCAATGGCAAGTTCGATCGCATCCTTGAGCATCGGATCTTCTTCCACATCGCCGTCTTCGTCAAACGCAGCGGCTCCCTTCTTGCCAAGACCACATTTCTGTGCTTCGCGTTCGATCTGGTTTGCCACCTCGTCGGAATAATTGCTTCTCTCGTTGTTCATGTTCTTGATGTACGCCACCACTTCTTCCACGTCGGTTTCGGACACGTACGCACCCTGAACACGAATCGGTTTCTGCGCTCCAACGGGATTGAACAGCATATCTCCTCGACCGATCAGGCTTTCCGCGCCTCCACGGTCAATGATCGTTCTCGAGTCGATCTGAGACGATACCGTAAAGGCAATTCTTGACGGCACGTTCGCTTTGATAAGACCCGTGATAACGTCAACGGACGGCCTCTGCGTACCGATGATAAGGTGCATACCCGCGGCTCTTGCTTTCTGCGCCAAACGGCAGATGGATTCTTCCACGTCGTCGGGTGCCGTCATCATTAGGTCGGCAAGCTCGTCGATAATGATAACAATGCGGGGCAGATATTCGTACTCGGGGCTGTTTTTTGTCGTCTCATTGAACGACTTGATATCACGCACACCCACTGCTTCGATCAGTCCGAATCGTCTTTCCATTTCGCCAACCGCCCACGAGAGCGAGCCAGCAGCTTTTTTGGGATCACTCACCACCGGCACAAGGAGGTGCGGAATGCCGTTATAGATGCTGAGTTCAACCTTTTTTGGGTCAACAAGGATCAAACGCACTTCATCGGGGGATGCTTTGTAGAGAATACTTGTAATCAGTGAGTTGATACACACAGATTTACCCATACCCGTTGCACCCGCGATGAGTAGGTGTGGCATTTTTGCAATATCAAAATATACGGCGTCGCCGGCAACGTCCTCACCGAGACAAACCGTCAACTTGCTCTTGGCGTTCATAAATTTCTCGTTCTCGATCAACGAACGCAAATGCACCGTCGATTGATTTTTATTCGGCACTTCGATACCGACCGCAGATTTTCCAGGGATCGGCGCCTCAATTCGCACGCCGGTCGTCGCGAGATTCAGTGCAATATCGTCCACCAGATTCACAATGGAACGTACACGGGTTCCCGGCTCCGGCAAAACCTCGTATCTTGTGATCGTCGGTCCGCGGGAGATATTTTCAATCTTCGTTTTTACGTTAAAGCTGCGGAGAGTTTCCACAAGACGAACGGCGTTATCCTGCAGTTCGTCTTTGATGTTCTGGTTACCGCCGCCAGCATCTTCCGTGAGAATATCGATCGGAGGATACACGTATTCCGGAACCGCCAGTTTCTGTCGGATAACGTTTTCGGTATCCGGCTTGGACATTGCGGAACGCTGAACGTCAAGGGATGCTTTTCCCTGCGGCTGGCTGTATGCTTCGGATAATTTGTCGAGAAGTTCGGCATCTTCGGGATTCACAAACAGTTTCGACACGTCAAATTCTTCGGAATCGGGTTCTGTTTCGCTGACCTCCGAAGCAATTTTCAAAATATCCGTACTGTCTTCCTCGACGGGTTCTTTTTCTTTTGTAATCTGGGTTTGACGTCTGTGAAGCGCAAGAGATGCCATTTCCACTGCATCAAGAACGTCGCCCCCCCAGATATCCGCATCCGCTTCTCCCGAGTTTTCCCCTTCCGCATCCTCATCGGCAGGGATGAAATCGTCGTCCGTCGAATCCGTGATCTGTTCCATCCACAAGGGAATCGTTTCTTTCGCGAGCGGTTCACCGGGTTCGTCGCCATACTCCGCCGTGCTATTCTGCATATTTCCCGAAACTTCGCCGCGGAGGGTTTCGGCGTAACGGTTTTTCTCGATTCTCTCGCGGGTACGGCGCATCACTTCATCGAATATGCGCTCGTCCACGACATCGCGATCCACCTCACCGTCATCCACAACGTCATTTTCGGTTTCAAGATCCGCCCCCTCAAAAGAATCGTATTCATCGTCCGCAAATGGGTCAAACGTCTGCTGAACCACGGCCTCTTCGATCATCGGTTCTGCCGGAGATTCAATCGGATCGTCAACGGAAATATCCACGTCCATACGGCGTCTGCGCTTCACGCGGTAAACTCCTGCGCTCTCCTCCGTTGTTTCTCTTTCCACAAGCTGTGCTTGTCTTGCCGCCTCGCGTTCCACTCTGTCACGCTGCTTTTTCTCACGCAGGTACGCAAGATACTCTTCCTCGCGGATCTTATTTTTGCTCGGGGGAGCATTTTTACGGCGTTCGGCAAGCTGTTCCTTTTTCTCGCGCCGTTTCTCTCCCGCCACCTTGATCTGATAGGCAAAGAACACCACCACTTCACGGAGAGTCACTCCCGCTATGTACAGGGAGAGGAAAAAAATCACCGCAAAGAGAATGATGAGTGAGCACGTTTTTTCAAATCCGCCAACAAGAAGCTGACCGAGCATACCGCCGATCACGCCACCGCCGACCAGTGTTTTTCCGTTTGTATAATGAACCGCGATATCAAACACGGGTTTTCCGTCCGCAAGAATGTGGAGAAGCATCGCAACAAGCACGAAAACCACCGCCGTACTCGTTGTTCTGCCGACGTTCTGTCCTTCTTCGGTATCACGATTCCAAAACAGCGTCCGCACAAGAAGAGCTACGGGCAGTACGTACGCCGCCCCGCCAAACAATCCCGTTAATACGTTTCGGATCCCGCTTCCGATTTTCCCTTCTCCAAGAATTACGCATACGGCGATCAGCACCGCTACTGCGGCAAGTATATACGGCGCCGCTTTGGAGAAAAAGAGATTTTCTTTTTCCACGGGCGCGATTTTCATTTGTTTTCCCTTCGTCGACGGTACGTTTTTCTGTCCTCTCGACGACGTATTCTTTTTGGCAGATGATTTTGCCGACTGTGAAGATTTTCCGGCGTTATTTTTTGTTTGTCTACTTTGCGCCATCTTGTATCCTTTCCGGAGTATTCGTATATATCTTCCGATTTTCGGAAGTTTTTTTAGCCATCATATTTTCTGTCGATGGCGGAAACAATATACACACAGTGATTCCAATTATAAAACTATCACTATATATTTTACCATGTTTTACGCAAAAAAACAAGTTTTATTTGTCAATTATTCTTCCATAAATCATATATTCTTTTTTATCGAAAGATTTTTCTTTATCACGGAGGGTAAACCGAATGCGCTACGACAAACTATCTGAAAATGTACTTTCCTCATCAGCGATTTTTCTGCTTTCCGTATCGGCGGGGCTCATCAACGGAATACTCGGTGCCGGCAGCGGAATACTCTTTTTACTGATCCCGAAATTACTCGCAAAAACAAACGGAAAAGATGTGTACTCCTTCGCTATGACCTGCGTGATCCCCGTATCCCTCGTTTCTCTTTTATCTTATCCCCCCTCTCTTTTTACCATAGAAACCGTCCTCCCCCTCCTCATCCCCGGGATCGTCGGCGGGATATTCGGCGCGTTTCTGCAAGAAAAGATCCATCTTTCCCTACTCAATACCGTTTTTGCTCTCATAACGATCTATTCCGGCATCTCGATGCTCACAAAATAGGAGGATCTATGTCGTTTTCACTTTATCTCGTTCTTTTTCTTCTTGCCACAGCCTGCGGAATGGGGATCGGCGGAGGAGGACTTCTCGTCGTGTATCTGACGATTGTTCACGCCTCCGACCAGATCTCCGCGCAGGCGTTCAATCTTTTATTTTTTATAATAGCAGCAACCGCCTCCGCCATCTTCAAACAAAGATATCACACCAAACTATCCCTCCGTCCTACTCTCGTGTGCTCTCTTCTCGCGCTTCCCGGTATCTTCCTCGGAAACGCCTTTCGCCATTCTCTTCCCACAAACGCTATTCGTCTTTTGTTCGGCGCGATGCTTGTTTTAACGGGAGGGATCGTGTTGTTCCGTGAGACCAAAAAATATCTTGCCGCACGAAAAAAGCGAAAATTTGATGAAATCGCCGATAATTCTTGACACATTTCAAAAATATGGTATAATATAATGTGTAATTTTTTTCTTGAAATTTTCATATTGAAAGGATATATCATAATGAGTGCAGAATTCAGAGTAGGACTTATCGGTCTCGGCGGAAGAGGTGACGGTCATCTCCAGGGTATTCTTACCGAACGAGACGATGTCGTAGTCACTGCTGTTTGTGACCTTTACGAAGACCGTATGCAGAAGGCGGCAACATATTGCAAAACAAAAAAAGATTGGGATGTCGCAATGGAGTCCGACTATCGCGCGCTGATCGAAAGAGATGACGTTGATGTTGTTTGTGTCTGCTCCGCGTGGGAAAATCACATCCCCGCTGCGATTTATGCAATGAACTGCGGTAAACAGGTATGTATGGAAGTTGGCGGCGCATATAACCTCGAGGATTGCTGGGATCTCGTTCGCACTTACGAAAAAACGGGCATCCACTGCATGCTTCTCGAAAACTGCTGTTACGACCGCAACGAAATGATGGTTATGCGTATGGTTCGCGAAGGATTCTTCGGTCGAATCGTTCACTGCGCAGGCGGCTATCAGCATGACCTCCGTGATGAGATCTGCTACGGTAATGAAAACCGCCACTACCGTCTGAGAAACTATCAGAACAGAAACTGCGAAAACTATCCCACCCACGAGCTCGGCCCGATTGCCAAGATTCTCGATATCAACCGCGGCAACCGTATGCTCAGCCTCACATCAATGGCTTCCGGTGCTTTCGGACTCAACGATTTTGCCGCAACCCACGAAAACGTCGACCGCAGTCTTGTACATTATCCCTTTGCTCAGGGCGATATCGTTATGACCAATATCAAATGTGCAAACGGTGAGCTCATCACTCTCACGCTCGACACCACACTTCCGAGAAACTACTCCAGAAACTTCACCGTACGCGGAACCAAGGGTTATTTCAGCGAAACCTGCAACGGTATTTTCTGTGATGGCGGAGAACACTTCAGCAACGACTTCTACAACAACGTAACCGAATACCGCAAAACGTGGGAACACCCCGTATGGCATAAATTCGAAATCGAAGGTGTCAAGGGCGGTCACGGCGGCATGGACTGGCTCGTATTTGATGCGTATTTCACCTCACTGCGTGACGGTGTCGTTCCTCCGATCGATACATACGATGCGGCTTCCTGGATGGCAATCACTCCCCTTTCCGAAATCTCCATTCAGAACGGCAGCGCTCCCGTTGCTATTCCCGATTTCACACGCGGCGCTTGGACTCACCGTACCGATAAAAACTGCGGTTTCTACGCACTCGATAAATAATCGTCAAACAAAAAATCCCCCAAAAACTCAACAAGTCCGTATTGGTGGATGTTCATAAAACATTTAATTGCGGCACTCGACATTATTTCGAGTGCCGCTTATTTTTTGAAATCAAAATGAACCTTTCGATATTGGTACCCGTCTATATAAGTGAAACCGGTTTTAATCATTCATAAACCAAAGGAGGTGAGGATATGGATGAATTTGAAAAATTGTTGGAAGCAGAACGAGTGTCCGTGGAACGTTTTGTGAGATTTCGTTTGAACTCAAAAGCGGATGCAGACGATGTTTTACAAGAGGTTTTCCTTGCCGCTTATCAAAAGTTCCCTCAATTAAAAAACAAGAACTCTTTTAAGGCATGGATTATCAGCATTGCAAGAAATAAATGTAATGACTACTTTCGTAAGAAAGCAACGCAGTATGAAATCCCGATTGATGAAATAACAGAAAGCAAATTGTCAGACGGTAGACATGGCGTTTCGATCGTTGCCACAGTAAGAGAAACTTTGAATTTACTTGGTGATAAAGACAAGCAAATCTTGTACCTTTATTTTTGGAAAGAGCTTCCGCAAGCCGAAATTGCGAAACAACTGAACATTCCAGTCGGAACAGTAAAAAGCAGACTTCATACGGCAAAACAAAATTTCAAAACCAAATATCCATATAACACCGAAGTATCGAAAGGAGAAAGCACTATGAAAAAGTTGCCCGAATTTATTCCCGAATACAAAATTGAAGCAAGTGCTAAAGCCCCATTCTCTGTAAAGTGGGAAGAACTTATGGGATGGTTTTTGA
>JAZRNC010000189.1:0-15046 GCA_045647965.1 Eubacteriales bacterium
CACCAGCCCTCTCAAGCGACTCCGTTATTATATCATACCTGTATACACTTTGTCAACCCTTTTTTTCATCTTTTTTCCGTTTTTTTATTATTTTTTCGTTTTGCCGATATTTTTATTGACTTTTTGGCTAAATAGATCAAAAAAAACAGGCTTCTCCCACTATTTCTGAATGAAAGAAGCCCATTTGTGAATATTATTTATCTTACGGTAAGCAGAATTCCTTTGTTAGAACAGATCGGCATAGAGTAAGATCCGTCTTCCAGCTTGGTTACGGGTATCTCTTCTGCGCCACTATAAGCTGTTACTGTTTTTCTGCCGGTACGGAATGTAATATTGTATTCTTTGTGTTCCGTATCGAATGCGTCGTCTGCCGCAAATATCATCAGCGCCTGAGAATTGTCCACATTGGATATCATCTGTCCGATGATTAAAGGCGCGCCGATATCCGATTGTACATCCAAGAACACACCGGTGCACAAGCTTTCAACCCATTTTTGGTTTATCTTCTCATAATTCATATAGCCATCGTATCCGACAAAGTGGGTAGATACGTTGCGGTACTTCATGTATTCTTCCGCCAATGCATGAACTTCACTATGTATCTGCTTCAGTTTGTCGTACTGCGCTGTCTTTACGCCGTCATCATCGAAGATCCAGCTTTCCCACCACATAATGGTCTTCACGCCGAATGCCATAGCGGCATATACCTGGAAACGGATCTGATTGAGTGTCATAGCAACAGCCGGCTGACCGTATTCATCACCGTCGTCATGGTTACCCTGCATTATCATCCACAGATCACGACCGGTCTTGCGGCAAGCTTCCGCTACCACTCTTAGGTTTTCAAAGTACCACGGAATCTTTCTGCGGCACTTAATCAAACGACTTTTCGGCTTTCCACGGTAAGGATACATATCGTAACTGATATAGTGAGTGGGAACATATGCGCAATATCTATCAATATATTCCTGATACGTCATTGTACCCAGATCACTCTTGATTTCATCCTCTGTGTTTTCTGCTACTCTTGCGTGGGAGGGATACAGATTCAAGAACGTGAACTGGTTCGGGTACAGGTCATTAACAGTATCCACAACCGTACCGATATACGGGAAATCCGAAGCATTGGGTTCGTCACCCATACCAAAGCCCCAAAGGGCAGGATGATCTTCAAGTGTTTCCGCATATTTGGTATAACATTCAAGCGGGAACTTTTCCTGCATTCTGCCTACATATCCATACCCGTGTCCACCCCAGTGCGGCAGCGGATCACCACATGCACTAATAACTCCCAGTCCGTATTTATGCGCCACATCCAAAAGCGGTCTGTAACCGGGTCCTATCAGAAAATCTGCACCTACTTCTGCAATCTCCTTGATAAGCTGTTCATTTTTCGGTGCGCTGTTCAAACCGTAAAAAGCGAAATGAAAACGGTTTCTGTCCATACGTGTATTCATATTGACTCTCCCTATGGGTATAATTTTAGGTACAATTTTTGTTTTTATTTTGCCGTCAACAAAACGCCTTCGTTAGAACAAATCGGCATAGCGTATGTTCCATTTTCCGGTTTGGTGACAGGTATCTTTTCTTTGCCGCTCAAGTGTTTGCGCTATTATATCACTTCCCCCTTCCTTTGTCAACCCATTTTTTGATCTTTTTTGGGATTATTTATTTTTCTTTTTCTCTTGAACTTTTCCGGAAATTATATTATAATAATATGTGATTATAGATTTTTAGGAGCCTAATATGATTAAAGCAGGTTTTGACAATAATAAATATATAAAGCTGCAAACCGAGCGAATCACGGATCGTCTTTCTCAATTCGGTGAAAAGCTCTACCTCGAATTCGGAGGAAAACTTTTCGACGACTATCACGCATCCCGTGTTCTTCCCGGTTTCAAGCCCGACAGCAAAATCAATATGCTTCTCCACCTCAAAGATCAAGCGGAGATCGTGGTCGTTGTTTCTGCAACGGCAATTGAACAAAACAAAATGAGAAAAGACCTTGGGATCACCTATGATATGGATGCGCTCCGTTTGATCGACGCATTCCGTGATCGCGGTCTTTATGTCGGCAGTGTCGTTATCACACAGTATAACGGTCAGCATTCCGCGGATGCTTTCATCAAGAGACTCTTCAACCTCGGCATTCGTGTCTTCAAGCATTATCATATTGAAGGATATCCCACCAATACCAAACTCATCATCAGCGATGACGGATACGGTCGCAACGATTATATCGAAACATCACGCCAGCTCGTCGTTGTCACCGCCCCGGGACCCGGCAGCGGAAAAATGGCTGTTTGCTTATCCCAGCTTTATCACGATATCAAGCGTGGAATCAAATCGGGATACGCTAAATTTGAAACATTCCCCGTATGGAATCTGCCCCTTTCCCACCCCGTCAACCTTGCGTACGAAGCCGCAACGATTGACCTTGCCGATGTTAATATGATCGACCCCTTCCACCTTGAAGCGTACAACACAACCTCCATCAATTACAACCGCGACGTTGAAATATTCCCCGTTTTGAAACGTCTTTTCGAGGGTATTTACGGAGAATGTCCGTATAAGAGCCCCACGGATATGGGCGTTAATATGGTAGGATTCTGCATTTACGACGACGATGCCGTTTCAACCGCTTCGAAAAACGAAATCATCCGCCGCTATTACGACTGTCTCATCCGTCACAGAAAGGGAATCTGCGACAACGACGAGGTATATAAAGCGGAACTTATTATGAACCGCGCAAAAATTTCCGTAGACACCCGTCCCGTAATCTCTGCCGCCAATGTCAAGGCAAGTGCCTCGGACGGTCCTGCAGCTGCTATCGAGCTTCCCTGCGGCACTGTAGTCACGGGAAAAACAAGCAGTCTTCTCGGTGCATCTGCCGCTGTTCTCTTGAACGCACTGAAAGTTCTCGCCGGAATTGACGACAGCATTCATCTCATCTCTCCCGAGGTCATTGAGCCCATTTGCCGACTGAAGACGGACAATCTCGGTTGTCGGAATCCCAGACTCCACGCCGATGAAGTTCTGATCGCTCTCTCGATCTCCGCCGCCACCGATCCGAATGCAAAAAAAGCGTTCGACTGTCTCTCAGAGCTCATCGGTTGTGAGGCACACGCCAGCGTTATTGTTTCCCAGATTGACTCCGATACGTTCCGCAAACTCGGTATTCACCTAACCTGTGAACCCGTTTACGAAACAAAAAAATTGTTCCACAGATAACGATATCAAACGCCACTCGAATCTGCATCTCGCGGTCGGTGGCGTTTTTCCTTTGTCATTCCTTGACTTTTTTCTTATAAAATGTTAAAATATCTTTGTACTTTACTTATATTATATCTATATGAAGGAGTTTCACTTGAAACACGTATTGCATTATATAAAACCTCTTTTCGCCACGATGATGTTTGGTGTCAGTATAAAATTTTTTGCCGCTATCATGGAACTTTTATTACCGATGCTGCTCTCATATATCATCGACGACATCGTACCGACCGGCAGTGTAAAAATGATCGTTGTTTTCGGTTTTCTGATGCTGATCTGCTCTGCCACTGCCCTCGCCGGCAGCATCACCGCCAACCATATCACTGCGAAAGTATCCCGCCACGCTACCGAAAACTTGCGCAACGCTCTTTTTGAAAGAATATCGTATCTTTCCGCGCGTCAAATCGATGAATTTACCGTTCCATCGCTCGAGTCCCGTCTTACCTCCGATACATACCACGTGCACCAAATGATCGGCAGTACTCAGCGAATCGGAATCCGTGGTCCGTGTCTTTTACTCGGCGGGATTTGTATCTCGTTCATTCTCGACGCCGCGCTTACCCTCGTTCTGATAGCCGCTATGCCTCTGATCACCATCAGTGTCGTCCTCATCACTAAACATGGTATTCCTCTCTTTGTTGCAAAGCAAGAAAAAAGCGATTCGATGACCCGCATTGTTCGCGAAAACGCACAAGGAGTTCGCATTATCAAAGCACTCCGAAAAGAAGAGTACGAAAAAGCCCGTTTTTCCGAATGCAATTACGACTTAAACCGTGCCGAAAAAAGAGCGGCACTCAACACGGCGCTCTCCAATCCCATTCTTAATCTGATTCTGAACCTCGCTCTTATCGCTGTTATTGCAGTCGGTGCGATCCGAGTAAACGCGGGCGTGACAGAAACGGGTAAAATTATCGCGTTCACTTCCTATTTCACGATTATTCTGAACGCGCTTCGAAGCATCACGCGAGTGTTTATCCGTTCCGCGACCGGTCTTGCTTCTGCCAACCGTATCGCCGAAGTGCTTGATGCTCCATACGATCTCGAAGCCGATTCCACTTATAACGATGTCGAAGAGAATGCGCCAATGATCGTCTTCGATCACGTTTCGTTTTCCTATAACGGTGTGAAAAACGACGTGGAGGATATTTCTTTCACGCTGAACCGTGGAGAAACTCTCGGCATCATCGGTCCGACCGGTTCCGGAAAAACCACACTGATCGCCCTTCTGATGCGGCAGTACGACGTCACCTCCGGTGCGGTTCGCATCGATGGACGGGATGTCCGTTCGATGACACACGATGAAATCTCAAAAAAATTCGGTATGGCGTTCCAAAACGATTTTCTCTTTGCCGACACGATCAAAAACAACATCACGTTTGGCAGAGATATCTCCGATGAAGATATACAAACTGCAATCGACACCGCACAAGCGGCACCGTTCATCTCCGAAAAGGACGGCGGCCTCTCTCACGAACTAACGATAAAAGGAGCCAATTTGTCGGGCGGTCAGCGTCAGCGGCTCATTCTCAGCCGTGCTCTTGCCGGAAATCCCGAGATCCTCGTTCTCGACGACAGTTCCAGCGCACTCGATTACGCTACGGATGCCAAACTCCGTACGGCGATCCGTCAAAATTACAGCGGTAAAACAACCGCCGTCATCATTGCCCAGCGTATCTCTTCGATTATGCACGCCAACAAAATCCTTGTCATCGAAGATGGAAAAATAACCGGATGTGGTACTCACGAGGAACTCATCTCGTCCTGTCCCCTTTACCGGGAAATAAACGACTCTCAGATTGGGGGTGCTTTGCTTGAATAAGAGTATAAAAGCCAGCCGTCCGGAAGACACGGTGGTTGAAAATGTCTCCAAAAAGAAATTAAAAGTACTCCTTCGCATTGGAAAATATATGTACCGTGCACGGTTTGGGTACGTTCTTGCCATTCTTCTCTCCTTCCTTTCGAATATTCTCGCACTCCTCGGCCCGAAATTTTCCGGAAAAGCCATCGACGCCATCGGCGTGGAAACAGGCAGTGCCGATTTTGATAAGATCGTGTACTACTGTACTCTTATGCTCGTATCTTACGTGCTCTCGGCAGTGATCTCTTACGTACTTCAAGTCGTTATGATCAATCTCTCGCGTGGTATCGTGCGACAGATGCGTGAGGATGTCTTCGACAAGCTAACGCGGATGAAGGTCGAATTCTTCGATCACAATCAGACGGGGGACATCATCTCTCGCATTTCCTACGACATCGACACGATCAACGCCACTCTATCGACAGATCTCGTGCAGATCGCATCGAGTGTGGTGACAGTCTTCGGTTCTTTCGTAATGATGCTCTCCATTTCTCCCAAGCTTTGTCTCGTTTTCCTTGTAACCATTCCCATAACCATTTTCGTTACCTCAAAAATGGCAAATAAATTCCGTCCGCTTTTCCGTGCAAGATCGGGAAAACTCGGAGAACTCAACGGGTACGCCGAAGAATGTCTGTCGGGTCAAAAAACGGTACGCGCATACAGCGAAGAAAAAACAATGATCTCCCGCTTTGCAAAAAAGAACGAAAACGCGGCACAAGCCTATTATCTCGCCGATTATTACGGTACGATGGTCGGACCGACGGTGCTGTTTATCAACAACATATCTCTCACGCTTACGTCCGTTTTCGGTTCCGTGCTCTACCTTATCGGCTCCATTTCGATCGGTGATATGTCCTCTTTCGTGCTCTATTCCCGAAAATTCAGCGGTCCGATTAACGAGTCCGCCAACATCATCAATGAACTGCAATCCGCAGCAGCGGCGGCTGAGCGTGTGTTCCGACTCCTTGATGAAGAGGAAGAATCTCACGATATCCCGGATGCCACTGTATTCACAACGGATCGCACGGCAAATGCAGGAAACGCCGGTACCGTTTTTGTAAACGGAAAAATGGATCTTGATAACGTATCCTTTGGTTATGTTAAAGAAAAAGAAGTTCTGCACGAAATCTGTATGAACATAAAGCCCGGTTCTACCGTAGCTATTGTAGGCCCTACGGGGGCAGGAAAAACCACAATCATCAACCTGCTGATGCGTTTCTATGATCCAAACAGCGGAGAAATCAAACTTGACGGAAAAAATATTGCAGAGGCAAACCGTGCCTCTCTTCGTCGTGTCTACACGATGGTTCTTCAGGAAACGTGGTTGTTCAGCGGCACAATTGCTGATAATATTGCCTACGGATCTCCACATCCCGTCTCGCGCGAGCAAATCGAACGGGCAGCCAAGGAGGCAGGTATCCATTCGTTCATCAGCAAACTCCCTGACGGTTACGACACTGTCCTGACGGATGAGGGTGTAAACATTTCCAAAGGGCAAAAGCAGCTTCTCACCATTGCCCGTGCGATGATCTCCGACTCTCCCCTTCTAATCCTTGACGAAGCCACATCCAACGTGGATAGTATGACGGAGATGCGTATTCAAACGGCAATGAAAAAACTGATGCGCGGCAAAACCTCCATCGTAATCGCACATCGTTTATCCACCGTACGGAATGCCGACGTTATCTTCGTTCTCCGAAACGGGTCCATTATCGAATACGGTAATCACGATGAGCTGATGGAGAAGAAGGGATTCTACTTCTCACTCCACAATGCACAATTTGTCAATTGATATTATAAAAAAACTTGATATTGACGAAAAAATATGCTACAATATATTCAACCAAATAACCAAGTCACCGAGTAAGGTGTCAGTAAGGAGATACTATGAAAGTTACAGTTTGGAATGAATTCTATCACGAAAAAGTAGACGAGGCTGTACGTGCAATATATCCCGACGGAATGCACGTTGCGATTGCCAAATTCCTCGAAGAAGCCGGTCACGAAGTAACGACCGCTACCCTCGACGATCCGGAATGTGGTCTTACCGACGAAGTACTTAACAACACCGACGTACTGTTTTGGTGGGGACACTGCAAACACGGCGACGTCCCGGATAGCGTTGTAAACCGCGTATGCAAGAGAGTATACGACGGAATGGGTCTCGTTGTTCTTCACTCAGGTCACGCATCCAAGGTATTCGGCAAGCTCTGCGGAACCCCTGCTTCCCAGCTCAAATGGAGAGAATCCAACGACAAGGAAATCCTTTGGGTTGTCGATCAGTCCCACGCAATCGTTCAGGGAATCGACGAAAAGATCATTCTTGAAGCAGAAGAAACCTACGGCGAACACTTCCTCGTGCCCGCTCCCGACGAACTCCTGTTCATCAGCTGGTTCAGCGGCGGCGAAGTATTCCGCAGCGGCTGCGTTTATAAGAGAGGCCGCGGAAAAGTATTCTACTTCCGTCCCGGTCACGAAAGCTTCCCCACCTACCACAATCCCGATATTCAGAAAGTACTAATTAACGCTGTCGATTACATAGCTACACCGAAAAGAGAAAAACCCTACGGTTACGGTCACGTAAAACCGATCGTATAAAATCCATTTCTCTATTTTTATATATTGAAATTATTAAAAAACCGCATCTATTTTCAATGCGGTTTTTTAAGCAAATAATTATTTATATTCGTAAGGAGAAAATATATGAACACAAATCTCCCCTACAAAAAATTAACCTGTGATCTTTGTGTGATCGGTGCGGGACTCTCCGGTTCCTTCGCTGCACTCGCCGCCGCAAGACATGGCGCCAAGGTTATCCTTGTTCAAGACCGTCCAATGCCCGGCGGAAACGCTTCCTCCGAAATTCGCATGTGGGTTCGCGGTGCGAAAGGTCCTTATGCCAGAGAAAGCGGATTGATTTCCGAAATGGAAGAACGTAATATCCATTATAACCCCACACTGGTTCCCAGCCTTTCGGACGCCAACCTCTACGGAATGCTCGCAGAAAACGAAAACATCACCGCGCTTTATAACGCCTCCTGTATGGATGCAAAAACAGACGGCAGCCGCATTACCAGCGTTTTCGTATGGCAGACAACAACCTATACACAGTACGAAATCGAAGCTACCCTTTTCGCGGATTGCTCCGGAGACAGCATTCTGGCTCCCCTCACCGGTGCCAAATATCGTCACGGACGAGAATCCAAGGAAGAATTTGGGGAAACACTGGCGCAGGAGACCGAAGACAACTATACAATGGGTATGTCGATTTTACTCGCCGCTCGCGAAACCGATCATCCCGTAAAATTCACCCCTCCGCCGTTCGCCTCCTACTACCCGACAGACGAGTCTTTTGCCAGTACCAATGCCATTGAGCACAAAAATCTCCACGGAAGAAGTCACAAGATCGCGACAAGCGGTGATAACTTATGGTGGGTAGAGCTTGGGGGTGCTATGCATTCGATCCACGATGCCGATCGTGTTCGCGAGCAGCTTCTTGCTAACATTTACGGCGTGTGGGACCACATCAAAAATCACGGCGATCACGGTATGGAAAACTGGGATCTTGAATGGGTAGGTTTCCTGCCGGGAAAAAGAGAATCCAGAAGATATGTCGGTGATATAATCGTTACTGAAAAAGATATATACTCGGGCGGTCATTTTGAGGATGAGATCGCATACGGCGGTTGGCCGCTCGATGACCACAACCCCTACGGTATGGATAAACAACCCGGTGCCGACCATGCATCCCGAATTATACACTTAGATGAAGACTATGGTCTTCCCTACCGAGCACTGTATTCCGTCAACGTTGAAAATCTTATGTTTGCCGGAAGAAACATCAGCGTTTCCCACGTAGCGCTTTCCTCCACGAGAGTTATGGCCACCTGCGCCCTTCTCGGACAGGCGATGGGTACTGCAGCAGCTCTCGCGATTGCAAATAACTGCCTGCCACGAGACGTTTATCCGACGCATATCTCCACACTTCAGCAGACTCTTCTTGACGACGGCGTCTTCCTCCTCCACGTTCCGCGTAATATTTCGGAACTTGCAAAAAATGCTACGATCAATCTCTCGGCAGAGGATCGCACATCTCTTCTAAACGGTATCGACCGTCCAAGAACGAAAGATGGTGAAAACGGTATCGTTATGCAGATAGGTGATAAGCTCTCCTTCGAATTCCCGAAAGAAGAACGTATCGAAACACTGAGAATCCAATGCGATCCGGACTATTCGAGAAAATCGGTCAGCGTAAACAAAAAAATGCAGTGGTTTGCCGCCAAACTCCACACGGGCAAGGACTTCGAACCGGTCAAAACCCCTGCCACAATTGTTAAAGATTTCAAAATCTATGCGGACGGAAAAGAGATCTGTGCGGTAAAAGATAATTTCTATTCACTCATTAAAGTTCCGCTGAATATTACCGCAAAAAAAATTGATATCGAATGGCTTTCCACAAACGGCGCCGAAGATGTTCGTCTCTTCTCCGTCGATTTCATGTAATACTTTTAATGATTTTAACTCAACCAGAATAGGAGAAACAGTATGATTCCCACAGACAGAATTGAAGTTGGACCTCTTGAAGTCGTCTACACCGATGATCAATTATCCTTCACCGTTGATGCCAGCTGCTGCAAGCTGCGCAACGAAGACGGCTCCGTCGATTTTTGGACCACGGACCTCGGAGAACTTCCCTACCACCGCCATTTCCGCGGCACGGAAGAAGATCCGTTTGCAACAGAACTGGAACCGTTTGAATGGGATTACAACGGATATCCCGACGAATGGCCCCGCGGCGTTTGGGTACAGAGCTTTTACCGTTGTGACGACGGTATGCTCATCGGTTTTATCCACCGCGAAGACTTGATCCACGATTCCAACACATATCCCCACAGTTATTTTATCGGATTTGGCGTTTCCCACGACGGCGGCAAACATTGGAAATATCTCGGTGACGTTTGCGGAAACGTATGCAATTTCACCGGTTTCTATGCAAACATGAAGGGTGTTCCCTATTTTGCGGCAAAAGACGGTTACTTCTATTTGATTTTCAACGACTTTTTGGAAAACAAGTTCAGTTTCGTAACGTCAGCAAGAGTTCCTATGGATGAAGCAATTGAATGCATCCGCCGCGGTGAACTTCCGAAGGTAAAGAAATACAGCGGAAACGGTATCTGGGATACCGATCCGATGAAGGGAACCGGAGCGCCGATTCTCCCGAAGGAGCTCGGTGACAGATATTTCAACAGCCACTCTGACGCGGCATACTGCTCCGCGCTTGACAAGTACGTTCTCGTTCTTCAAACACTCAACCCGAACCAGGTTGGTCTGTTCTTCTCCGACGATTGCGTAACATGGGAAGGCCCGCTGTACATTGACGCCATTCCCGATGAAGATGTCGAAAAAGAATATTGCGCGTATTCTATGATCGTCGGACTTGGCGAAGAAGCAAACGCCGATTACAGTACGATCGGTCACGAATTCTACGTTTACTTCACGCACAAGAGTCTGACCGACTACCCCGTCGACACATACTGCCGCAGAAAGATCACCATTAAGTAATCTTTTTCGATAGACAAAACATAAAAAATGCCGAAATATCGTACGATATTTCGGCATTTTTATTTTGGTTATTACAGAAGTGATTTTCCTTCCCATTCCACCGGGACGTTCTGTATATCAAACAGATGTGTAATCGTCGGAGCAATATCGAGAATCGATCCACCATCAAATTTACCGGGAGTGATATTCTTTCCCTTGAAAAACAGAGGAATCCGCATATCTTCAGAAAGATCCGTTCCGTGACCTCTGCCATGTCCGCCATGATCCGCTGTCACGATAATATCATATCCTTCGATGGACGAATCCAACCGTTCGATACGATCCCATGATCTGCGAACAGCGTCCATATATTCATTACTCATCCAACCTTTATCGTGTCCTATGGCATCGGGATCTCCAAAATACAAGAACACGAAATCCGGTGATTTTTCTTTAATATACTTAATACACTCGTCTGTTACCTTGTCATCCGCTACCGCGTATCCTTCAAAAGAACCTGAAACTTGAAGCGAGTATGCAATGTAAATTGAACGACCGATATCACGCAGTGGTCCCCAAGTATAGAACGTAGCGCTGATTTTCTCTGCTCCGGCAAGAGTAGATATCAAGCCCTCCACAGGGTTTGGCATAGGAACATACTTATTTGTCACGATCCCATGACGTTCAGACGGAACACCGTAGAAAAGAGATATATGACATGGAAGCGTCACCGACGGCATTGTCGTCTGTGCATCAAGTGTGTAATAAGACTCTTCCATAAATCGCTTTGCTGTTCGATGTCCACACTCTGTAACTGCGTCCGGTCTCATACCGTCCGCCAAAACAAGTATTACTTTTCTGCTCATAGCACTATCACTATCTTACCCGTTAGTTGGCGTTATATGTTCCGGCAGTATCAAGCACTACGGAATTGTCCTCTTTCAGGCGGGAAGTTTTGATCTTTTCCTGAAGAATAGTCCAGTATTCTTCGCCATCATTCGGAATTTCAACCCACTCGTTCTTCCAAGTGGAGAGAAGCATTGCGTTGGCGAGGTGGAGACCGTTAATACCTTCGTATCCGGGAGAGAGAAGTTCTTCTCCGTAGAGAATGTGATTGGTGAAGTTCTTGAAAATACCAACGTGCTGTTCGCCGTGTCCTTCGGGTATTTCAATTTCACAGGTTTCTGTCGGGATCTTACCAAATCCTGCAGTTGTACCCATAGTGAATTCTCTTTCATCGATTTCAAGCTTTGTGTACATCAACTTGCTGTCTTCATAAACAAGCTTACCCTTGGAACCGGTGATTTCGAGACGGTTTGTGCCAGGCCATTCACCTGTTGTGGTAATAAACACACCGGTTGCACCGTTCGGATACTTTGCCATAGCGGTTACGTCATCTTCAACTTCGATGTCGTGGTATTTTCCGAATTCGCAGTTTGCAAAAATAGCATTCGGCATACCGAAAATCCACTGCCAGAGGTCAAGGTTGTGCGGGCACTGGTTCATGAGAACGCCGCCGCCTTCGCCTGCCCATGTTGCTCTCCATCCGCCGCTGTTGTAGTAAGCCTGCGTTCTGTACCATGTCGTAATGATCCAGACACAGCGTTTGAGTTCACCAAGCAATCCGCTCTGAACCATTTCACGTATCTTCTGGTAATTCTTATCGGTACGCACGCAGAACATCGCGCCAAACGCTTTTCCGCTTTTTTCAGCCGCAGCAATAAATTCTTCCGCCTGCTTCGTATATACACCGATCGGTTTTTCGGACATAACGTGGAGTCCGTTCTCGAATGCTTCGATACCAATCACCGGATGGAGATAGTGAGGAGTAGCAATCAGAACCGCATCCACAAGTCCGCTTTTCAAAAGGTCGTGGTAATCCTCAAAACGAGCCACTTTATCCCCACACAGCTTCTTCGCATTTTCCAGTCTCTCCGGATTGATATCACAAACCGCTGTCAGTTCTGCGTTAGGAACATCCCCATTGAACAACCATCTCATATGAGAAGTGCCCATTCCACCGATACCGACAATTCCATACCGTACAGTTTTCATTTTCATTTCTCCAATTTTTAATACTTCATTATACATTATACCCGAAGTCGTCAGTTTTGTCAATAAAAAACAAAAAAGAAGGGGAAAGTCCCGACTTGAAACTTTCCTCTTCTTTGTTATTTGATTTAATTCAATCCTTCATTAAAGACCACGCTTTACGTAGTGAGTATGGAGAAGCTCGTGAGCCTTGTGAGAATTGGGTTCGCCGAGGAATTCTTCGTATACCTTCTTAACGAGCGGGTTTTCATGAGACTTTCTGAATTCGAGCTTTTCTGCATCCGCAGTGTAGAGAACGGAAGCACGGAGAGCCTTGAGATCCACGTTGTTGCGTACGGAAGCAGGCTGTGTAGGCTGACCACCACCGTTTACGCATCCGCCAGGACAAGCCATAATTTCGATGAACTGAACGTCGTATGTACCGTCCTGAACACCCTTGAGAAGCTAACCTGCGTTTGCTGTACCGGAAGCAACAGCAACCTTGAGTTCGATATCGCCGAGCTTGTATGCAGCAAACTTGATGCCTTCTGTTCCGCGAACATCTTCAAATTCAATTTTTTCGAGGGGCTTACCTTCGATAACTTCAGCAGCAGTACGGAGAGCAGCTTCCATAACACCACCGGTTGCACCAAAGATCGCACCGGCACCTGTACCGATATCGACAGGCTGGTCAAACTTTTCGTCTACGAGAGCCTTATAATCAATACCTGCCTGTTCGATCATACGACCGAGTTCACGTGTGGTAACAGCGATATCTACGCCGGGAATACCGTTAACATCCTGACCGTCACGGGAAACTTCAAACTTCTTTGCTGTGCAGGGGATCGCAGATACGAATACGATATCCTTGGGATCAAGGCCGAGCTTTTCAGCAAAGTATGTCTTGTAGATCGCACCAAACATCTGCTGAGGAGACTTACAAGTAGAAAGATTTTCGGTCATTTCCGGGAAGTAGTGTTCGCAGTACTTAACCCATCCGGGAGAACAAGAAGTAATCATCGGAAGAACGCCGCCGTTCTTAACTCTGCCGAGGAATTCTGTTGCTTCTTCCATAATGGTAAGGTCAGCGGTGAAGTTCATATCGTATACGCCATCGAAGCCGAGCTTCTTGAGAGCAGCAACCATCTTACCTTCTGTATCCGTACCGGGTTCATAGCCGAAGCATTCACCGATTGTTGCACGAACAGAGGGAGCACAGCAAATTGCAACGTGCTTTGTGGGATCTGCGATAGCATCGAGAATCTTCTGTGTATCATCCTTTTCGTAGAGAGCACCAACGGGACAAGCAACGATACACTGACCACAGTTGATACAGGATGTTGTTGCAAGATCCGCTTCAAATGCACACGCTACCTTTGCATCGTAACCACGGTTTACAGTACCGATTGCACTGATGCCCTGAAGCTTATCACAAGCCGCTACGCAGCGACGGCAGAGGATACATTTGTTGTTATCACGAATAATGGAAACGGAAGAAGCATCGATCTTTTCTTTTGCCTTTTCGCCGCCGTAGCAGAACTTGTCCTCGTCGCACTTGTATTCCTGAGCGAGCTTCTGAAGTTCGCAGTTTGTGGAACGAATGCAGGAGAGACATTTCTTTTCGTGAGCGGAGAGAACGAGTTCAAGGTTTGTTTTACGAACGGCTCTGATTTTGGGAGTGTTCGTTTCGATTTCCATTCCTTCGTTTACGGGGTATACACAGGAAGCAACGAGGCCTCTTGCACCCTTTACTTCTACGAGGCAGAGACGGCATGCGCCGATCTGGTTAATATCTTTCAGGTAGCAAAGCGTGGGAATATCAATATTCGCGTATCTGCAGGCTTCGAGAACGGTGACGCCAGCCGGTACGGAATACTCAGCACCATTTATTTTTACATTTACCATATCCATAAGTAATTTCCGACCCTTTCAATTATTTCTTAGAGATAGCACCGAACTTACACTTTTCGATACAAGCGCCGCACTTCACGCACTTAACCGTATCGATAACGTGAGGTTCTTTAACCTTACCGGAGATTGCTCCTGCCGGGCAGACTCTCGCGCAAAGGGTACAACCCTTACACTTGTCAGCATCAATGACGTAGGACAGAAGCTTCTTGCAGACACCTGCGGGACATTTCTTATCCACGATATGAGCAACGTATTCGTCGCGGAAGAAGTGGAGTGTGGAGAGAATCGGGTTAGGTGCTGTCTGACCGAGAGCACAGAGAGATGCAGACTTGATGTAGTTTGCAAGTTCTTCGAGCTTGTCGAGGTCTTCCATTTCGCCGTTGCCGTCAGTGATCTTATTGAGGATTTCAAGAAGTCTTACGGTACCGATAC
>JAZRNC010000190.1:0-2312 GCA_045647965.1 Eubacteriales bacterium
CCTGCGACGTCTGCCACGGAAAACGCTACAACCGCGAGACGCTGGAAGTAAAATACAAGGACAAGAGCATCGCGGACGTTCTCGAAATGACCGCCGCGGAGGGTGTGGAATTCTTCCGCGATATTCCAAAGATCTCGTCAAGACTGAAGCTTCTCTGTGACGTCGGACTCGGATACATCAAGATCGGTCAGTCGTCCACCACTCTCTCGGGCGGTGAAGCACAGCGCGTCAAACTCGCGACCGAGCTTTCCAAACGCTCGACAGGCCGCACTCTCTACGTTCTCGATGAGCCGACAACGGGTCTTCACTCCGCAGACGTGGAAAAACTCATCGCCATCCTGCAAAAGCTCACGGACGGCGGAAACTCCGTCATCGTGATCGAGCATAACCTCGACGTCATCAAATGTACCGACCACATCATTGATATGGGTCCCGAGGGTGGAGACGGCGGCGGTACCGTGATCGCCGAAGGAACGCCCGAAGAGGTCGCGCTCTCCGAAATTTCCCACACTGCGCGCTATCTCCGTGAAAAACTGAAGAAATAAACTACATCGAAAGGAAATCTACGTTATGAAGATCAAGTCAAAACCCCTCGCTGTTACCGTGTACCTCCTTGCCGTGCTTCTTCTGATCGGCGGTGTGTACTACGTCACCCTTCCCCCTCTTTCCATCTACTCCGGCTCGTTCTGGACGTTCCTTTTGTTCATTGATGCCGTAATATTCGTCTCGTACTACGTGATCGGCATCATCACGGGTAAGGTCTTTGCCGAAGCAGTACACACCTCCACCGGTTCCATCAACATCAAAACAAATGTGGATGGCAAAAAAAGCAAATTCATCAAAGTGCAGTTCATCCTCACCGCTGCCGCTCTTCTGTTCGTGCTCGTGGGCTCCGTTCTCTCCTCCGAGATCTTCCGCGCGAAAACGTACAGCTCCCTCATCACCGTCACCGATGAGGATTTTGCCGCGGGAGTTGCGGAAACGGAATACGTGTCCGACATTGCCCTGATGGATACCGCTTCCGCAAGAATCATCGGTGCGAGAACCCTTGGTACACTCTCCGACCTCGTTTCGCAGTACAACGTCTCAAACGATTACACCCAAATCGCGCTCCGCACCGCGAACTCCGATACTGCAAAGCCTTATAAGGTAGCGCCCCTCGAATACGCCTCCTTCTTCAAGTGGCTCGTGAACAGCGGTGCCGGTATCCCCGGTTACGTAAAAGTCGACACGGTCGGATTTAACGCCGAATTCGTTCGTCTGCAGGGTGACTTCATCAAATACAGCCCCTCCGCGTACTTCGGTAAGGATCTGATGCGCGCGCTCCGCTTTGCCTGCCCCACCGCCATCTTCGGCTCCGTTTCGTTTGAAATCGACGACAACGGACACCCGTACTGGGTTGCATCGGTAATGGGCCCGAATGCCGGACTCTTTGGCGCGATGGACGTCAAATACGTCGTCACTCTCGACGCCTGCACGGGAGAGGTCACAAAATATCTCCCGAAAGAATCCCCCGATTGGATCGATATCGTCTATTACGGCAGTCTCATCTGCCAGAAATACGACTGGTACGGTATGCTCCGCGGCGGTTACATCAACTCCGCATTCAGCCAGACCAACTGTGTCGTAACCACCGACGACTTCGGCTACAAGATCATCGGCAACGACGTGTATATCTTCACGGGCGTTACCTCCACCTCCAACGACGAAGCCAACATTGGTTTTATTCTCGCAAACAGCCGTACGGGCGAATATAAATTCTTCAGCGTACCCGGTGCCGAGGAATACAGCGCAATGTCCGCGGCGGAAGGCTCCGTACAGCAGTATCGCTATCAGGCATCCTTCCCCTCTCTCATCAACGTAGGCGGAGAGGCCACCTACATTATGGTTCTGAAGGATGCGTCGGGTATCGTGAAGATGTACTCGATGGTCAACGTACGCAACTACAACATCGTCGTCACAAGCACCACGCAGGAAGATACGTTCCAGAAATATAAGGCGGCGCTCGCGGCAGGAGGCACGAAGGTCGACTCCTCCACCCTCGTCACCGAGGAAATCACGGTAAGCGAGATCATCTACGTCACCGCCGACGGAAACACCGTCGTGTACCTCAAATCCCCGAGCGGAATCTTCCGTATGGCGTTTGACGAATCCGTTCTCTTCATTTCCGAAGGGGATCGCATAACGGTTGCCTACACCACGAAAAACGCCGAGGGCATCACACCGATTGCAAAAATCGAATAACGAATTTTAACCGGGGACGCTGTCCCCAGAACCCCTGCAAGCCTTTGTAAAGGCTTGACCGAAACTTT
>JAZRNC010000191.1:0-2505 GCA_045647965.1 Eubacteriales bacterium
GTCACGCTTTGCTGCGATAACGCCTTCTGCGATTTCAACTTCACCGCAAGGACCAACGAGCTTGCACGCGCCGCTTCCTGCGATGTCGCCGGATTCACGAACGGGAGCGTTTACACCGAGAGTACGTGCATCGGTGAGAGATACTTCAACCTGTGTTGCAGGACGAGCAGGACCGAGGATGATTACGTTGGGAATGGACTTCTTGGGGCCAACAACGGTAACGCGTTCTTCGCACGCGAACTGACCGGGCTGGGAAAGATCCTTCTTATGAGTGAGAGTAGCGCCTGCACCGAACAGAATTTCAATGTGTTCTGCGCTAAGGTGTACGTGGCGCGCGCTTGTTTCAACTAAAACTTTTGCCATAACAAAATTCCTCCAAAAATGATATTATTTATATTTATCCTAATAATTATAACACTACCGCACGATAATGTCAAGGGTATGTGGGATGGATGCGTAGTCAGACCGGGATTTTTTTGTGGGTCAGCCGATGATTTTGTGAATGAGCTCGCTGACACTTACACACTGATAGGGCGCAATGTCGAGAAGCTCCCGGAATCCGCTTTTCATCGCGTGACCCTTGAATCTGGTGATCATCGCGGCGTCGTTCATACTGTCTCCGACGGTGTAGATGTTTTCGGTTGGGACACCCATCAGGGCGGCGTAACGGGCAACACCTTCTCCTTTGTCTGTTCCTGCCGGAGGAATGTCGAGACAGTGACCGTTGCGCAGAGGATTGAGCAGATCGCCGTATGTTTTGGTGATGTATTCACAGCAATCGACGATCTTATCTTCGGGGACGATCGTGCTCAGCATATTGAATTCTTTGATATCGTGCGTTTCGGCAAGGGGACGAAGACGTTCCTGTTCGTTTCCGTCAGGATATTTGGCGTGATAGGAGTGGAACTGTCTGTCGAGGATACAGTTTACCGAGTTGCCGTACGTTTCCGATAAATATACGATCAATTGGTAGATCATATCGTCACGGTTTTGACCGCGATAGTCGTAGAGGGTGTTTCCTTGACCGTCTACGGCGAGAGCACCGTTGTTTGCGAGAACGAAATCGACGGTTAAATTGTATTTTTCGGTGACAAGCTCAAGCAGACTCCGCGGTCTGCCGGTGCAGAGCCCGAACAGGTTTCCTGCTGCTTGAAATTCTTTGATGGCGCGGCGATCTTCATCGGAAATTTGACCGTGGATATTCAGCGTGCCGTCAAAGTCGGATGCGATAAGATACATAGTTAACTCCTGTGAATTTATTTGTTTAAGATAGAGTAGATAAGATCGGCAACGGAATCGGTCTGTGCCTTGGCGAACTGTTGAATGAGGGGATCCTTCGCTGACGCCATGCAGTATCCGTTGAATGCTTCCAGCATGGCGGCATCGTTCATACTGTCCCCGACGGTGTACACGTTTTGAGTGGGGACACTAAAGTGAGCGGCAATTTTGCCAACGCTGAACGCTTTGTCTACTCCGGCGGGAACGATATCAAGGCTCGTCCCCTGCTTGAGTGGGTTGAGATGCTCCCCGAACAAGCGGATAATCTCCGCCTGACATTCGAGCGCCCGTTCGTCGGTATAGAGTCGTCCCTCAAGGAGAGAGAAGGATCTGATCTCGTTCAGCTCCGCGATCGGATGGAAGTTTTCAAATCCATCGGGATAGTTGGCGTGGAAACGAATTCTACCTTCCGTGCCAACGGTGACGCCGATCCACTGATCGTATTTTTCTGCAAAGAATTCGGCAACGCGCAGGAGCAGACCGTCACGGTTTTCTGCGCGCATTTCGAAAAGAATATTTCCCTTGTCGTCAAGAGCGCCACATCCTGCGTCAAAAACGAGGAAATCGAGTTCGAGTCCGAAATGCTGACAGAACGTGTCGTGAGCGCCCATTCCGCGGCCCGTTGCGATGCCAAAGAGGTTTCCGGCTGCGCGGAATTCCTCGATGGCGTGGCGGTCGCGCTCCGATACGACGTGATCAATACATAGAGTACCGTCAAAATCAGAAGCGATAAGATGCATTTTGTACCCCTTTTAGTTTTTCATCAGGCCGAACGGAACGAAGGAATAGGTGGGGAGGAAGGCGTCGCAGGTTTTTTTGCCGTTCCACATACCTTCGTAGGAGAAGAGTCTCGGGTAAACGCCGCCCTCGGGGGTGGTGTTATGATGCGGGCCGAGTGTGTTACGCATAGAATTGCAGATGCAGACGTTGATGATGTTTTCGCCTTCTTCCAGGAAGTCGGCGAGATCTATTTCACGCGTGAACATCATATGTCCCGCGCACTTGCCGTTTACGCTGATTTCGGCAACGGCAAAGCGTCCCGTCAGCTTCAGAACGGTAGCGTCACCCGCTTTATAGTTGTATGTAAAGTTTGTGCAGATCTTTCCGGAATAGAACGGGAATCCACCACGAATTACGTTACTTGCACAAACGACGGACGGCTGTGCAACGAGAGTGAATTTTCCATCGTATACGGATGCTCTCATAACCGTGGGGAGCACCTTTCCT
>JAZRNC010000192.1:0-7641 GCA_045647965.1 Eubacteriales bacterium
GCCGCTGTGCCGTCACTACGGCAAGCACGCCACGCTCATCAGCGGCTTCCGCGATGTCATCATTCCCGAGTTCATCGCCACCATCGTTTTTGCTCCCCTCGCACACTTTGCCGTCTGGCTCCTCGTCTCCCCCCACAAAAAGTCCCGCGGCGACCGTGTGGGGATGTGAAGTTTTAAGAAAACTTCAAGGAAAGGCTGTTTTCGCTACCGCGGGTGCGATAAAATAAAGTTTTCTTAAAACTTTATTTAAATGCCACTACGCGTGGGGCGCACAAGAGGACTCGCTCGAGCCCTCTTGTGAATCTTCCGAGCCAAAGAGGGGAACCCTCTTTGGATTCTCCCGAGTCAGCGTGTCGCCTCACTCGCTTCGGTTCTGCGGAACCTTGCTCGATCAAGCGACGTGGTGAGATCGAACAAACAGTTCGTATCTTGCGCGGGGATAGTGCAGATTTGTGCGACAGCCTAAGATAACTGCATCTCCAAACCTTACGTTGCAACAGCCGCATTGTTAGAACGAAATCGTTTGTTCCCCCACGTCCGTGGAAAAATGAAAACCATAAAACGAAATCGCACGGTTAAAAACCGTCCATACGACAACACCCCCTCTTTCCGCGGTTAGCCTATTCCACCGAAATTACTAATCAAAACTAAACTTCGCGGTATATCTCCACCTTTCAACTTCAGTAGTGCCTTAAGGCACGGAACATTTCACACGGAACGTGTGAGGAGATTCAAAAGAGGGTTCCCCTCTTTGGTGCGGTGATTCACAAGAGGGTGGCATTAACCCTCTTGTGCGCCCCACGCGGCAGCGGAGAAAAATTAGAAATTTTGATAAAACTTGATTTTCTCCGCCCCACGCGTAGTGACAAGAAAGTAGAGTTTTAGATAAAACTCAACGTCAGCGGAAAAAACAAATCTTTCAAAAAAATTCCCTTACCAAATTATTACAACCATGAACGAAAGAAAAAATAAGATACTCACGTGCCTGGCGCCGATGGCGGGGTACACGGACTCGATATTCCGCCGCATCTGCGCGAATTTCGGGGCAGATATGGCAGTCAGCGAGATGATCTCCGCGGTGGCGCTGACGAAGAACGACAAAAAAACCGCGCGACTTGCGAAGATCGGCAAGGGGGAAGCGCCCACGTTTCTGCAAATTTTCGGTCACGAACCGAGCGTTATGCGGGAGGCGGCAAAAATCCTCCTCGACGGAGCGTACGACGGATGTGACTATGCCTCCGCTCCTGCCGGTATCGACATCAATATGGGATGCCCCGTGAAGAAGATCGTGACCTCGGGCGACGGATCGGCATTGATGCGCGATATGGATACCGCCGCCGCGATCACCTCCGCCGTTTCCGACGTCTGCGAAGCTCACGGCGTGCCGCTGTCCGTCAAATTCCGCGCGGGCTGGGACGAAAACTCCATCAACGCCCCCGTTTTTGCCGAAAAAATGGCGGCGGAAGGTGCAAAAATCCTAACTGTCCACTGCCGCACGCGCGAGCAAATGTACGCTCCCTCAGCGAATCCGTCGATCGCCGCGGAGGTTGCTGAAAGACTGCGCGGTCGTGACGTGCTACTTTTTGGAAACGGCGACGTTGACAGCGTAGCCTCTGCGGCAAACTATATCTCCCTCGGATGCGGGGGAGTTGCGATCGGTCGCGCCGCGCTTGGAAATCCGTGGCTGTTTCGCGAGATCAAAAAGACGGATTTTTCCACCTCCGCGGATGGTGTTACCCCACCCATCACTCCTCCGACGATCGACGAGATTCGATCTCTCATCGTCTCATTTGTCACCGAAGTCGTCGAATTCTACGGCGAAGAGGTCGGAATCCGCGAATCCAGAGGCCGTGCCGCACATTTTCTCCGCGGAATCCGCGGTTCAGCGAAGATCCGCGATTCACTGAATCACGCAAAAACCCTTGAGGAATTCATAAAAATCCTCGACACCATCGAATAATTCACCACGAAAATCCGACAAATTTTACCGATAAATCACCGAAAAAAACACCCGAAAGGACCAAAATATGCCACGTCAATACTGGAAAGGGTCGGCACTTCTTGCCCCTCTGCCCGCCGTAATGGTCACCTGCGGCACCATGGAGCGCGCAAACGTCCTCACCATTGCCTGGTGCGGCATCGTCTCCACCCACCCGCCGCGCGTCTATATTTCCGTTCGTCCGACCCGTCATTCCTATGAAATCATCAAAAATTCCCGCGAATTTGTCATCAATCTGACCCCGTCCTCCCTTGTGGAAGTGGCGGATTACGTTGGAACGGTCACCGGTCGATGCGTCGATAAGGTGAAAAAAACCGACATGGAACTGATTCCCTCAAAGGATGTCGCCGCCCCCACGATCGCGGACACTCCCCTCGCACTCGAGTGCAAAGTCTGCGAGATCTACCCCGAAGGAACGCACGATATGTTCATTGCGGACGTCGTCGGCATCTCCGTGGACGAGTCCGTCATCAACAAAAACGGAAAGCTCTGCCTTGACCGCGCGAAGCTTCTCAGCTTTGCCCACGGCGAGTATTACGAGCTCGGCAGAAAGCTCGGCAAATTCGGACTTTCCGTCGCAGACGGCAAAAAGGGAAAGCGCGCCGTCGTTCGCCGACCGAAATCCGAACCTGTGGTTCAACCAAAGGTTCAAAACAAAAAATAATCACACACTTTCCATTCATTTGGAGGTATAATTATGCATTTTCTCATTATGTCCGTGACAGCCGGAGAAGGGCACAATTCCACGGCGAAAGCCATTCGCGAGGAGCTTTTGAAGCTCGGCGCGGAATGTACCGTCCTCGACACGTTCAAGTACGTTTCTCCGACTCTCGCCAAAATCATCTCCGACGGCTACCTGCTCGTCACCGAAAACGCGCGCTCCGCGTACCGCCTCGGCTACTCCTGGGCGGAAAAACGTCACTCATCCGCACCCCAATTTATGGAAGAATTTTTCAGTCTCTTCATGGCGGATGACCTTGCCGCGTACATCAAATCGGAAGATCCCGACGCGATTATTTTCACCCATCCGTTCCCCGGAATGATCCTCGACGTCATGAAGGAGCAGGGGATCATCAATCAGCGCACGCTCGGAATTCTCACCGATTTTACGTTCCACCCGTACTGGGAAAACTGCACGTTCAACGATTACGTCGTCGTGCCCGACAAAATGCTGGTTCCGCAGGCAAGACGAAAAGGATTCAAGGATTCGCAAATTCTCCCCCTCGGCATCCCGATCAACCCGAATTTCTCGACAAAACTGCCGAAAATCACCGCCAGACGCCGTCTCGGACTCGCGGAAGACACCCCGACGTTCCTCATTATGGGCGGATCGATGGGATACGGTAATCTCCTCGGTCAAGTGAAGGCGATCGACACCGCCGATATCGGCCGCGATTTTCAGCTCATCGTCGTATGCGGAAACAATGCCGAAGCAAAGGACGAGCTCGATTATTATTCCAAAATTTCCCAGCATAAGATTCTCGTTACCGGTTTCATCGACTACGTTTCGCTCATTATGGACGCCTCCGACTGTATCATGACCAAGCCGGGCGGACTCACGACGAGCGAGAGTCTCGCGAAAGGTCTGCCGATCATTATCATCAATCCCATCCCCGGTCAGGAAGAGCGAAACGCCGAATTTCTCCTCAACAACGGCTGCGCGATCCAGTGCACAAAGTCCTGCCCAATCGACGAGTGCATCTATCAACTCCTCACGTCATCCGCACGTCTCTCCTCCCTCGGACAGTGCATCGCCGAGGTTGGTAAGCCAAACTCCACCGCCAATGTCTGTGAATTTCTCATAAACCTCGCGCATACACCCACCGTCGATCCGATGGAATTTTGAATAAATATACGTATAAGAATGATTAGATCGGGGGAACTTTTTTGAAAAAAAGTTCCTCCCCCGTCATTTTATTCTATTCAATTTCACCCTAATACGTCGGGCAATCGAGCTTCCAGCCGTCGGATTCACGCACGAGGCGGAATTTTTCGATCGTTTCCTCGTCACTTATGACGGGGAGGAGAACGACGGCATAGTTCTTGCGTTTTTTCTCTACCACCATTTTGGAGGTATCAAAGCGTCTGTCAACGGGGAGTGATTCCTCCTCGAGACCGTCGCGCACGGTGAGATAGCCGTTTTCCTCAATATACCGCGCAAACGAAGCGATCTCCTTGACCTGATTTTCCTCACCTTCGTTACGGATCGAGGAAATTCCAACGAACGCACGCTCAAACAGTACCTCGGCGTATTCCGCACTGAACACGCGCAGTGTTTCTTCGCGAATTTCCGCCTCCGACGTGTAGCCGCAGTCTTCGTCCACGGGTAAATATTCCGTCGTGGTACTCGAAAGTCCGGTGGTCTCGCGGAATTCCTTCATTTTTTCCCAGTCCTTCGACACTTCCAAACCGTCACCGAAGTAGATTACGTTCAGTTCGTACGATTTCGGCAAAAGTTCTTCCAGTGCCCCCTGAAGATCCTCGTCCGTGTAGTCCACGCCGCACGAAAACAGGCTTACTGCAAGAAGTACGAGAAGCAAAATTTGTATGATCCTACGTTTTTTCATTCGTCACCTGCTATTATTCCGCGGGGTTCTCGTCGTTTGCGTCTTCTGCCAACTCAACGGAAGTCTCTGTTACAGAGCCCTCTGTTACAGAAGAATCGTCCGATTCCTCGACGATATTCTTTTCATCCTCGTCTTCTTTGGCAACAACGGCAAAGTTCACGATATTCGCACCCTCGGCGAGCTTCATCACAATAACGCCCGACGCGGTTCTGCCGTAAACGGGCACACCATCGGCAGGAATACGGATCATCGTACCCGCGTTCGTGATCATCAGAATATCCTCGTCCTCTCTTACGACGGAAACGCCGCAGATCTCGCCCGTTTTGTCGGTGAGCTTCTGTGCGAGCATACCCTGAATGCCTCTGCCCTTTGCATCAAATTCGTCGGCGGACATTCGTTTACCAAATCCGTTTTCGGAAATAACGAGCAAGAAGTTCTCCTTCGCCCATTCGTCGCCACGCTCAATGATGCACGCACCTGCCGCACGGTCGCCGTCGCGGAGATTGATACCTCTCACGCCGCGCGCGGTTCTTCCCATAACGGAGATCTTATTTTCGTCGAATCTGGCAGCAAGACCGCCGCGAGTCGCGATAAAGAGATCGCTGTTTCCATGCGTGAGCGCCACGAACATCAGTCTGTCTCCGTCGTCAAGGGAGAGAGCGATCTTACCGTTTCGTCTCTGGATCTTGAATTCGGACAGATTTGTGCGCTTAACAACGCCGCCCTCCGTCACCATAAGGAGGTAGTTATCTTCATCGATATCCCCATCGAGGTTCGGTACGGGGAGAATCGTCGTGATCTTTTCGTCGGGCTGCAGCTCGAGAAGGTTGACGATATTCGAGCCCTTTGCGGTGCGCGCCGCTTCGGGAATACGGTACGTCTTCATCTGGTGAACGCGTCCCATATCGGTAAAGAGCATCAGATCGCAGTGTGAATCCGCAACCACAACTCTCTCGATCACGTCTTCTTCCTTCGTCGTCATACCGATGATGCCACGGCCGCCTCGTCTCTGCGCGGAGTACGTATCGGACGGCTGGCGCTTGATATAACCATCTCTTGTGAGGGTAATGACCGCGGTGTGTCTCTCGATGAGGTCTTCGAGAATGATCTCGTTTTCCGCTTCGGAGATGGACGTACGTCTTTCGTCCGTGTAGCGATTCTTGATCTCGAGCATTTCTTCGCGGATGATGTCGCGGATCTTCGATTCGTCGGCAAGGATGCCGCGGTATTCGACGATGAGGCGATGAAGCTCCGCAATGCGGTTTTCAACCTTCTGGCGTTCCATACCCGACAGTCTGCCGAGCGTCATCTGCACGATAGCCTGAGACTGTTCTTCAGAAAGTGAGAATCTCTCCTGGAGTCTCACACGGGCAGCCGCCGTATCGGGAGAGGAGCGGATGATGGAGATGACCTCGTCGATATTATCGATCGCGATCTTGTATCCTTCGTTGATGTGTGCTTCCTTCAGCGCCTTGTCAAGATCGAACTTTACACGGCGGCGAATAACGCTTTCCTGGTGGCGGATATAGACTTCGAGAATCTGGCGAAGATTGAGGATCTTCGGTTCACCGCCGACGAGAGAGAGCATAATAACGGAGCACGTGCTCTGCAGCTCGGTGTATTTATAAAGCTGATTAAGAATGATATGGCCGTTTGCATCGCGGCGGTATTCCACAACGATACGCATACCGTCTCTTCCGGACTCGTCGCGGATCTCGGTGATACCCTCGATGCGCTTTTCGTGATGCTGAGCCGCCATCGTTTTGATGAGCTCCTGCTTATTCACCATGTACGGAATTTCCGTAATGATGATGCGGTGGTTTTCTTCCTCCACCTCTGCCTTTGCGCGAACCATAATGCGGCCGCGGCCGGTCGAGTACGCCTCATAGATGCCGGCGGTTCCGTGAATTTCCGCACCGGTCGGGAAGTCGGGGCCTTTGATGAACTGCATCAGCTCCGTCACGCCTGCGTTCGGGTGATCCATCAGATAGATCGTACCGTCGATGACTTCGCCGAGGTTATGCGGGGGGATATTCGTCGCCATACCGACGGCGATACCCACGGCTCCGTTTACAAGGAGATTCGGGAATCTCGAGGGAAGAACGGAGGGTTCACGGCGGGTATTATCGAAGTTCATATCCCATTTTACGACTTCTTTGTCGATATCGCGGAGCAGTTCTCCGGCGAGTCGGGACAGTCTTGCTTCCGTATAACGGTAAGCCGCCGCGCCGTCACCGTCGATAGAACCGAAGTTACCCTTACCGTCGACGAGAATATAGCGATATGAGAACGGCTGTGCCATTCTTACCATCGTTCCGTAAACGGAAGAGTCACCGTGGGGGTGATATCGTCCGAGTACGTTACCAACGGTCGTCGCGGACTTTCTAAACTGCTTATCGTACGTGAGGTTATCCTCGTACATCGCGTACAAAACGCGGCGCTGTCCCGGTTTCATACCGTCCCTTGCATCCGGCAAGGCTCTCGACACGATAACCGACATGGAGTACTCGATAAAGGATTTCTTTACTTCGTGTTCCATATTGATCGGCGTGATCTTCTGATCCGGGAACTCTATGTTGTAGTCCTTGTTTTTAGCCATAATGTCTCCAATATTTTTTATATAATACTTGTTTTTTGCTGGTTTAAAGTGAATTTCCACTGCGCGTGAGGCGGAGGAAGTGAAGTTTTTCTAAAACTTCAAGAAAATCCTTTTCCGCTACGCGCGGGGCGCACAAGAGGGTTAATGCCACCCTCTTGTGAATCTTGGCACCAAAGAGGGGGACCCCCTTTGGAAACTCCTCACACGTTCCGTGTGAAACGTTCCGCACCTTGAGGTGCTACTTTAGTCGGAATTTTTAGATATCCCGCGAAGTAAAGTACAGTTTAGCAATTCCGTAGGAATAGGCTAACCGCGGGAAAGTGAAGTTTTCGCAAAACTTCAAGGAAGATTCCGCTGCCGCGGGGGCGCACAAGAGGGTTAATGCCACCCTCTTGTGAATCTTGGCACCAAAGAGGGGAACCCTCTTTGGATTCTCCCGCGTCAGTGTGTCGCCTCACTCGCTTCGGTTCTGCGGA
>JAZRNC010000193.1:0-10979 GCA_045647965.1 Eubacteriales bacterium
GGTGGATGCCATTTCGGTTCTCTTGATGCCGATGCGGTTGATGAAATCATTTTTGAAGAGATGCAGAAGAAGTTAGCGGAATTTGAAACGCTGTCCAAACAGGAACAGGCAGGCTGCAATTTGCAAATTCTGAAACTGAAAGAACGGATCGAAGCCATTGACAAGGAAATCGCTTCCCTGCTGGATAAGATTGCTGTCGCCAACGATACGGTCATGGAATACATAAACAACCGTATTTCCGCACTGGATTCCGAAAAGAAAGACCTGTATGCCCAGATCGTGCAGATCGATAACAGCGGCAGAGATTCCATGAGTGAAATCAGCGGGTACATGAATCACTGGGATGAACTTTCCATAAGTGACAAAATTACAGTAGTGGACTGTCTGATTGAAAGCATCTACGCAACAAAGGACACACTTGATATCAAGTGGAAGATTTAGCAATATTCGACAAATTTATTGATTCGCCACTCATTCCGCTTTGGTGTTTTCGGTGAAGCGTTGCGCATCGCACAGGATATGATGGATTCCAAGAATTTCTACGGCTGGAATCCATCGTTTGATAAAATGAATCAAACTAAGAAATCCTGACACACAACGGACTTTACCTGACTAATTGATTATAACAGAAAGGGCTGTCTAAATTGACAGTCCTTTTAAATTTAACGATGATTATACTCAAAAATTGTACGGTTCCACGCTCAAGCTTATTGTTTTAAACACAAACCGTGTAATGCCTCCGCGTGAGTAATGGCAGGGATTCCAAATCTGTTTTTCTCAACGAAGTATTTTGGTATGTCATTTAAAAATTTCACTTCTTCTAAAACGGAACATGACATTTCATATCTCTCAAATGCGATTCTCCCCACACCGTCTATGCCAATAACGTCTACTACTTAATATAGTCCTGAACGTACAACGACTGTACCTGACTTATTTTCTCATTGACGTTCATCTTCTTTAAAAGAAGCTCGACTCTTTCACTGGATGATAAGGTACGAGCCATAATAATCTCCCTGTTGTTGCTAAAAGCATCAGCCACGATAAAACTGAACGGCAAAGATGCGCGACAATTTTTCAATGGTTTGTTTGCATACTGTTTCGGCCAGTATACCTCGCCAATTTCATTCTTCCGATATTACATATAATTTACCATAGAATTTCACGATATACCATATCGTCTGCTCAAAGAACGTTTATCGAAAAACAAAAAAGATGTCGAAATCTCTTTAAAAAGACATAAATTTCTGATATAATATAAAAATGAATATAAAAAATCGAGCAGACATCCGTAGGACAACTATGTCTGCGGTGATACTTATGCGATAACGGAGGACTTATCTATGGATTCCGCTCAGAACAAATACCTGCGCATGACCACGGAGCCGGTCAACAAACTCGTCTGCAGCCTGGCCGTTCCCACCATTATTTCTATGCTCGTCACGTCGCTGTACAATATGGCAGACACCTTTTTTGTTGGTCAGGTAGGGACCGAAGCGACTGCCGGTGTCGGACTTATCTTCCCGGTCATGGCAATCATTCAGGCTTTCGGTTTCTATTTCGGTCAGGGATCCGGAAATTTTATTTCCCGTGCACTCGGTGCAAAGAAAAAAGAAGAGGCGGAAATTATGTCCGCCACCGGATTTTTCTGTTCCCTATTGCTCGGCTGTGTAATAATGCTTATCGGACTTGTGTGCAAACCGCAAATTCTCACACTTCTCGGTGCATCATCCTCGACCGTTTCCCCCGCAACTGTAGCATATGCCGATGATTACCTTACGTTGATTCTGATTGCTGCACCGTTTACGGCAGCATCCTTCGTTCTCAATAACCAGCTTCGGTTCCAGGGAAACGCGATGTTTTCTATGATCGGGTTGGTCGTCGGTGCTGTTCTCAACTGTATTCTCGATCCGCTTTTCATATTTACGCTTGATCTTGAAGTCACCGGTGCCGCCCTGGCAACCATTATCAGCCAGTTCATCAGCTTCTGCCTTCTTTATATCGGTACTTTGAAAAGTGACAGTATGAAGATCCGTATCCGAAACGTCCGCTTCGGTCTGTACTGGCAGAAGGGTATGTTTACTGCCGGCGCTCCCGCACTGTTCCGCCAAGGACTTGCCAGCTTTGCCACGCTCGCTCTCAACAGTGCCGCCGCCATCGGTGCTGATCCGGCTACAGCAGATGCCGCTATCGCCGCTTTTTCCGTTGTCGGTAAGGTTATGATGTTTGCTTTCTCCGGACTACTCGGTTTCGGTCAGGGATTTCAGCCCGTATGCGGCTATAACTATGGTGCAAAAAAATACGACCGCGTCCGTGATTCTTTTATGTTCTGCCTCAAAGTCGGTGGGACATGCCTGGTGGTTCTTTCCATTCTCGGGTTTATTTTCGCCGAACCCATCATAAGTCTTTTCCGCGATGACCCAAGCGTAATCGCCATAGGTACGGTTGCCCTAAGATGGCAGTGCTGTACGTTCCCTCTGATGACCGTCGTAGCCTGCACGAATATGCTTTATCAGAACATCGGACGAGTGGTGGGAGCAACCCTGCTCGCAGTTGCCCGTCAGGGATTGATGTTCATTCCGGTCGTGTTGGTTCTCCCACATCTCTTCCCCGAGCCGATCTGGGGCGTTTACCTTGCGCAGCCCGCCGCCGATCTGTTTGCCTTCGCTCTGGCTGTTCCGCTGGCAATCCGGATGTACCGCGAACTCAAACGGCTGGAAAGTGAAGAAAACTCGAAAGAATAAGTCATGAAAAGAGTGGTACTCGATCTTCTATCTTGTATCATTCTTTTTCTCTTTCAAGTATATTTTTCACATCTGTTGCACAATTTCGTTTTTTATGGTATAATCATCCAAGATTATCTTTCTTACATCATTATAAAAATATATAGGAGGCTCAAGTTGAAATTCCATCACATTTCACTCAGAGTACGCGATTTTGAAAAATCCCTCAATTTTTATACCGTGCTCGCCGGACTTACCGTTGCCAAGCAGTTTTCCGCCGGCGGTGGAAACATCGCCTACCTTCAAAACGCCGAAGGAGAAACACAAATCGAAATCATTGCTCTGCCGGAAGGTCAGAATTTTGAAGGTAAAGGTATGTTTCTCTGCTTTGCCACAGACGATCTGGATGCGGTACACACTCTCGCACTGCAATCCGGATTTAATCCCTCCGATATCCGCCATCCCGAGCCAACGGCACGATATTTCTACGTATACGATCCGGACGGTGTATCCGTACAGTTCCGAGAATATAAATAATACGCGTCCCCTAAAAATCAGCAATTTTTCTCTGATACCGCGCGACAAATTCTTTTATCTGACATGAGTCGTGTTACCAACACGCGATTCCGCAGAAAAAATCGTCCAACGTATATTAAAAATAATATGTTTTGGAGTATGATAGTATGAAAATTCTGTTAGTAGGTGCCGGCGGATACGGTACAGTTTACGTAAAGGCATTATTAAACTCCCCCCGCGCTGACGTTACGTTTGAAGGAATCGTGGATCCGTATATCACATCCTCCGCAGAGTACGAAAACATCACCGCGGCAGGAATTCCCGTATACAACACTATGGATGAGTTCTACCGTGAGCATACAGCGGAACTTGCCGTCATCAGCACACCGCCGTTTTTGCACTGCGAGCAAAGCATCACGGCGCTTCGCAACGGTTCGTACGTATTGTGTGAAAAACCCGTTGCTCCCACGCTTGACGACGTGCAGAAAATGCTTGATGCGGAAAAAGAATTCGGCAAATTCATTGCCATCGGATATCAGTGGGCGTTCTCTGATGCGATTCTTTCTCTGAAAAAAGATATCCTTAGCGGCGTGCTCGGCGCTCCCGTTTCCATGAAGGCTGCCATCAGTGTGCCACGTACTCTTGACTATTACAAACGCGGCGGCGGATGGGGTGGCAAAATCGCCAAGGACGGCATCACGGTTCTCGACTCGGTTGCCTCCAATGCCTGCGCACATTATCTTTTCAATATGCTTTTCGTGCTCGGCGATACTATGGATCAAAGCGCATTTGCCGATCAGATAGAAGCTGACTGTCTGCGCGCGAACGATATCGAAACCTTTGACACTTGCTCCATTCGTGCCCGTGCGGCGGATGTTCCGATCTACTTTATTGCCTCGCACGCTACAGAAAAAATAAGCAAGCCCGAATTTGTGTATACCTTCGAAAAAGCAACGGTTCGCTATACACAAAGCGAGGATTCTCTCATTCACGCGACATTTGAAAACGGAGAGAAAAAATGCTACGGCAATCCTTTTGCCAACGAACGAAAAAAACTGTGGGAATGCGTGGACGCAATCTCTTCCGGTAACGTTCCCGTTTGTACAGTAAAAACAGCTATGGCACAAACCGCACTGATCGAAGATCTTCATAAAACAACGGAGTACCGTACGTTTGACAAAGAATCCATTGCCCTGACCGAAAGCGGTGACCGTCTGTACGTCAAAGGATTATTTGATAAATTGTACCAAGCGTACGAAAAGGAACTTTTACTCTCGGAACTGTAAGTAAAAAGTCCATCTCCCCTCGCCCCCCATCGAATCAATAAACTCCCCCGATCAATTCTATCAGGGGAGTTTTATCTTTATTCCGTTTTTACGTTACCGTGAAATTTTTATGTTTCCAGATCCATTAACATAAAAACATCCATTCACTCGATCCGGTACACGTAGTTTTCTTTTCGGGGGCGCATTATGGGTGCATCTCCCTTCGGATAGCCGAGAATACAATTACCGATTCCTTCGTATTCCCCCTCAATGCCGAGAGAGCGAAGAATCTCCTTCCCTTCCTCGGTAGCAAACACTTCTTTTGCGCGGTGGATCCAACAGCTTCCCACACCAAGTGTGTGCGCGGCGAGCATCAAATTTGCCATCACGAGACTTCCATCGTAAGAATGGGTCGATACGTTGCGATCGGCAAGTACCACAAGCACAACGGGTGCGCCGTAGAACGGATCACTCCCCTCCCGCCCCATTACTTTGGCATTTAACGCTGACAGCTTATCGCGCATTTCCCGATTGGTTACCGCAAGAATAATCGGTGACTGACGGTTCATTCCCGTTGCGGCATACGTTCCCGCCTCGAGAATCTGATCGAGCACGTCACGGGGAATCGGATCGTTTTTGTATTCCCTCACGCTTCTTCGATTTTTGATCGCCTCTAAAACTTCATTCATCTCTCTGTCTCCTTATCTCACCTATGATATTTGATTCAGGTAAAACCGAAACGCCGTCGGTATCGCATAACTCTCACGAATTTCTGCGGGTGTGACCCACATAAATTCCTCCGACGAATTTTCACATTCTACCGCATAGCCGTTCATGCGCCACTCCACGTGGGAGAAAATATGCTTCGCTTCCCCACACGGACGAATCGCTACCGAGCGAATGCCGCGATTTTTCAGCATATCTTCGATTTCCTGTACCGAATGCCGCCCATAGGCGTTCGGAAATTCCCAGAGTCCCGCAAGAAGTCCCGTTTCCCCTCTCTTAGTAATCGCGGAGTTTCCACGACTACAGAGCAGAAGAACTGTACGTTCCTCCACGCGCCTCTCTTTTTTCACGTTTCTCACGGGCAGTTCTCCTACCCGTCCGCTATGGAACGCTTCGCAATACTCTCGAATGGGACACTCCTCACAGTGCGCGTCACCGTTTGGTATACAGACGAGTTCTCCAAGTTCCATCAGCGCCTCGGTAAACATTCCCGCCTCTGCTCCGCTCGGATAGATGCCCTGAAGTTCTCCTGTCACACGTGTTTTCGTTTTTGCCGACAGAACGTCATCCTCTCTGGCAAACAGCCGCATCATAACCCGCAAAACGTTTCCGTCCACTGCAGGAGTGGGCTTTCCGTAGGCAATCGACGAGATGGCTCCGGCGGTATAGTCGCCAATCCCCGGTAGACTTTTGAGCTCCGATACTTCCGCAGGCAATTCTCCCCCATAGCGATCGCAGATTATTTGTGCTGCCGCTTTTAAATTCCGCGCTCGGCTGTAATACCCAAGCCCCTGCCAAAGTTTCATCAGTTTTTCTTCCTCTACGGCAGCGAGAGCATAAACGTCCCCGATTTCCGCAACAAACCGCTCGTAATATGGTATGGCTGCTTCAATTCGCGTTTGCTGGAGCATAATTTCGGAAATCCACACGTGGTACGGTGTGGGATCCCTCCGCCACGGCAAATCCTTCGGGTGGCTCGTATACCACTTGATAAGCGGAGAGACGATAGTTTTCAGTTTTTCGTTTTCATTCATAAGCATAAAGTGGAAAACACGATACGTTGCATCGTGTTTTTTTAGTAAAGCGTATTTATTTACTGATGGAATCTCTTATTCGTGCTTGCCCCGTCTCGCTTTTCTCTCGCGCAGCAAAAACGGCAAGTGAAACAGTGTGATCACCCCAACCCCGAGCGCTACGACTCGCAAGAAGTAAACGTACCATCCCTCATTCAGATTGAGATACGGGAGGTTCTCCATAGGAGGATGCACAAGAAACATAAAATTCGTTCCGTATACCGAGAGCACGCTGTTTATGTAAATATTCGCAAGCAAGAGCGACATGAGAATGAGCATATTACGGCAAAATGTTTGCCATCTGGGGCAAGTTTTTTTCGTAACGAGCAAATAGAGAGCGAACCACAGCAGACCGGCGTGATATACGAAGCATTGATACGAAAGGATATTCAAAAAATCAGTTCCGTTCGTCGGAATCAAGATCGCGCAGATACTGCCGAGAGTTCCCATAACCGCAATAAAATCAACGAGTACCTGTTTGAGTTCCCCGTCTTTGCCAAAGGTAATGAACAATACCACAAATAACAGTATACTGCACAGATGGAACGGAAGTGAAGTGGGCGCGAGAACCATACCGCCATTCGTGCTTTCCGTCATATCGTTCATTATTTTGCTCGTTTCACTGAGGAAACAAATGACGGTCATAATATATCCTGCCATCTTCAAGGAGAATTTCATTTTCACGCTGACAAAAAGCATACCAAGCACAAAAACGACACAAATTCCAATCCAAATGAAGTGTTCGACGCTAAACATCCTATTCCTCCCCATTCACATATCGGGTTTGTTTGATTAAAAAGCAGTCATTCTGTTTTTTAAGATTATAGCACACACGCTATGCAAAGTCAAGATTTTAAAAAATCACTATTTGATTTTCCACTCAAAAAATTCCCCTATCCGATATGAAATTCTCAAAATCGATCAGTCTGTCAGCACTCTACCATCCCACCGTTCCGCTCAGATTCTACTTTCCCGTTTTACGATTCGTCCCCCATCCTTTACGATAGATTCCGCCGGATATACTCCACGAAGGGACTGCAGCGGATACACGGATGTATTTTTTCCAACAATCGTTCCCGGATTCAGCACACATCCACATCCCACATCGGCACCGTCCGCAAGAATCGCCCCAAGCTTTCGCATTCCCGTGTGGTACTCGCCCTCTCCGTGGACGACCACCGCTCTGCCGTCACTTTTCAGATTGGAACAAATTGCCCCAGCCCCCATATGCGCTTTATTGCCGAGCACCGAGTCTCCCACGTAATTATAGTGGGGGGCCTGAACACCGTCGAGGAAGATACAGTTTTTCAGTTCTGTGGAATTCCCTATTACGCAGTTTTTTCCGGTAATTACGTTCCCTCTGACGTATGCGCCCGGACGGATCTCACTGCCGGAGCCAATAACGGCCGGAGCAAGTACCGTCGCAGACGGATGGATCGTCACGTTTTCCGCAACGAGGATCCCGTCGCCAAGGAAGGTATATCCGTCCATACCATTTATCAAAATTCCTTTAATATACTCTTTTATCTCTGCCACGATCTGCCACGGATATTCGTTTTTTTCAAAAAGCGGCAAAAGATATGCTGTAGAGCACGTAAACAGCTCCGCTGTTTTTACAAGTTTACTCAATTGCATACCCTCCTTGGACGATGACTTCGGCAATACGCTCGGCATAGTCATGGCACAATTCGTCACTCTCACTCTCGATCATAATGCGAATCAGCGGTTCCGTACCGCTCGGTCGAAGAAGTACCCTGCCACGCCCACCAATCAAAGTCTCAATCTCCTGCACCCGTTCCCGCACGTCAGAGTCTGCCATCACCGCCGTTTTATCCTTCACGCGAATGTTTTTTACATACTGAGGATAACGCAAAACCGGTTCTGCGAGTTTGGAAAGAGGTGTTTTACTATCGCACACTTCTTCCGCAATCATAATCGCCGTTAATATGCCATCCCCCGTCGTCGCGTATTTTTTCAGAATAATATGTCCGGACGTTTCCCCGCCCAGAGAATAATCGTTGTTTTGCATGCACTCATATACAAACCGATCACCCACTGTCGTTTGTTCACATCGGATGCCGATTTTTTCAAGACTTTGGAAAAGTCCGCTGTTTGACATCACCGTGGCAACGACCGTATCCCCGTTAAGCATTCCACGGCTTTTAAGACGTTTGCCTAAAATATAAATAATACTGTCCCCATCTACTACGTTTCCCCGTTCGTCCACGGCAATACAACGGTCTGCATCCCCGTCGAACGCAAAACCAAGATCGAGATGCTCCTCTCGCACGAGGTTACATAGGCGTTCCGGATGAGTAGAGCCGCAATCGTGATTGATGTTCAACCCGTCGGGTTCGTCACCGATCACATAAAGCTGTGCTCCGAGCGCACCAAATACCGCCCTTGCGATATTCCACGACGCGCCGTTTGCACAGTCAATGCCGATGCGGAGTTTTTTGTACGAATGGGATGCCAAAGAAATGAGATATCCGACGTAACGATTCCTTCCCGAAACAAAATCAACGATACCGCCTATCTTTTCTCTCCCGGCAAGGGGCAGGTCTCCTGACTCGAGTCCGAGGGCCTGCATATCTCCGTCAAGATAGGATTCAACAAGAAGTGTCGTTTCGTCATCCAGCTTTTCTCCGTATCGATTGATGATCTTGATCCCGTTATCGTAGAACGGATTATGTGACGCCGTTATCATAATACCGCAATCGAAATTCTCCTGACGTACCACATACGACACACTGGGGGTCGTCGTTACGTGGAGCATATACGCATCCGCTCCCGATGCCGTAATCCCCGCAACAATCGAGTATTCGAGCATATAACTCGACCGTCGCGTATCCTTGCCTATGACGATTTTGGGTCGATACCCTATCCTACGGCATCCTGAGAGAACGTTTGCGTAATACCACCCAAGAAATCTGCCCACCTTATAAGCATGCATAGAAGTAAGTCCGACGTTTGCTTCCCCCCGAAAACCATCCGTGCCGAAATATTTTGGTTTCCCTCTTTCCGTCGTTCTTTTTTGCGGTTCGATTAAATTGATTGGACTACGCAGAAACTCATCACAAGTTACACCAAAAATATCGCAGAGCATTACTATTTTGTCGATCTGCGGCAAGGATTGATCCATCTCCCATTTGGATACCGATTGTCTGGATACCGAAAGGCTCTCGGCAAGTTGTTCTTGTGAAAGTCCTGCCGAAATTCTGAGTTGTGCGATTTTGTGGCCTACCGTCATATTCCATCCCTTTCTAAATATTACTCGTTAATAATAGTATACAAATCTCTACTCTCTTTTTCAACCAACTTTGCCTTGAAACCATCCGCAACTATCGGTTGCTCTTTTCTTAATCCTCCGCTTTTTTATCTAATGAATGTTTTATACTTTTCCTTGTTTTGATAATTTTGTTTTACCCCCTCGGTTTCATCTAAAATACTATGCTTAAACCCTACGATATTATGCATTGTTCCGTCCAAGGGACAAAAAAACCTCGATTTCCGAAGAGATCGAGGTTTTTTTATTTTAGTATTTGATTGGCGGATTATTCGAAGAAGATCGTCTTTCCGGTTTCGATGGACTCGTTGCACGCGAGAGTAAGTCTGAGGGACTTAACAGCGTTGTCGTAGTCGGAGAGGATCTTGGATGTGTCGCCGGTGCGTACTGCTTCCATGAAGATATTATCCATGATTCCTGTCTGTTCATCGCCTCTTTCATAGTACTGTTCACCGTTCTTATCGCGGATCTTCAGCCATTTGCGGAGACAATATTCAAGTGTAGCATCCTTACAGTAAATATTCATACCGTTCTGCTTTCCGCCACCTTCACGAATGTAGCATCCTGTGAAAATGTTAGCAACAACGCCGCTCTTGAACTTGATAACTGCAGAAGAATAGTCGTGTACGTTGTAACCGGGTTTGTCAACCTCAACCGGATCCACGATACCGCGAGCACCTGCACAGTTTACATAGAGGGGCTCTCCAAACAAGAAGCGTGCCTGGTCATAAATATGAATATTCTGTTCAACGATCTGACCACCGGATGTTTCCATTCTTCTCCACCACGGCGCGCCGGGAATACCACCGACCCATGAACCGGAAACAAGACCAACCTGGTGATCCTTGATGTAATTCTTCATGATCTGCGTGAGATTCTGGTATCTATCCTGGAAACCGGTAGCGACGATAAGACCTTTTTTCTTGATCATAGCATTGATATCTTCAGCCATTTTAAGATCGAGAGCAATGGGTTTTTCAACCATAAACGGAATACCCTTTTCAATAACGGCGGGTTCGATTTCGCCGTGCTGATGCGGAGGAACCGCAATAAAGATAACGTCGGGAGTTGTGTTATCAAGAAGATCTTTATAGTTACGGAAAATCTTTCCTTCCGGATCCACCTTAACGCGATCTGCATATGCATATGCCTTTTCCTCAAGAACGTCACAGAAACCAACATACTCAATATTCTGCATTGCCATTACCTTTTCAACATGCGCTCCGTTTCTTCCGCCGCAGCCGATAAAAGCAACCTTTGTCTTTTCCATAGTCTTTCTCCTTTTTATTTTTATTGTGATAATACACACTTTTTTTATGGCAAACCAAATCAAAAAATGTATTTTTAGATAAATTCAATAACAAAAAACACTTTGCGTATATTATATCAA
>JAZRNC010000194.1:0-3771 GCA_045647965.1 Eubacteriales bacterium
CGCGCCCATATCGCCGTCGATTTCCTGCTGGGGAACGAGGGCGGCCACGGAGTCGATGACAACGATATCGATCGCACCCGAACGGACGAGTGCATCGCAGATCTCAAGTGCCTGCTCACCGGAGTCGGGCTGGGATACGAGAAGATTGTCGATATCAACGCCGAGATTCTTGGCGTACACGGGGTCGAGAGCGTGTTCCGCGTCGATGAATGCGGCTTCTCCTCCGACCTTCTGCACTTCGGCGATGGCGTGGAGAGCGAGCGTGGTCTTACCGGAGGATTCGGGACCGTACACTTCGATGATACGTCCGCGGGGGAGACCACCGATACCGAGCGCCATATCGAGAGAGATGGAGCCGGTGGAAACGCCGGACACGTTCATTTTGGGGTTCTCACCCATTTTGATGATGGTGCCCTTTCCGAAGTTTTTTTCTATCTGGCTGATAGCGGTATCAAGAGCCTTTTTTCTTTCTTCAGGGGTGCGGTCGGTGATGTCGGGAGACTGCTTTTTGGATGCTGCTTTTGCTGCCATAATATATGTAATCCTTTCGTCTGTAAATGAAACGAACATATTTTCGTTATACTCTATACATTATACAACAAAAGATGGCGGATATCAATAGATGTCGAGAAAATTCACAAAGTGTTCGTTTCGCGACACTCTTGCAAAACCTGCCGACGTGTGATATAATGAAACCGATGAAAAAACAAACGCAGAACGAAAAATCACCGCATGGAGAGATGCATTTGATCTCTGCGAATGTAAGGAAAGGCAAGACATATTTATGAAAAAAATTGCAAGCTTCAGCGTAGATCACAACCGACTTGACCCCGGTATTTACGTATCGCGCCGCGATGGGGACGTTACAACCTACGACCTTCGCACACGCAAGCCGAACGCGGGGGATTATATGGATAACGTCACGATGCACACCGTGGAGCATATGTTTGCGACGTTCGTCAGAAATTCAGAGATCGCGGATCGCGTGATCTACTTTGGCCCGATGGGATGTCGGACGGGGTTCTATCTTTTGACAAGGGATGTACCCGATGAGGAGGTACTCCGCGTAACACTCGAGGTGCTTCGCTCCATTATCGCCTACGAGGGGGAAGTGTTCGGTGCCTCGGCGGTAGAGTGCGGAAATTATCGCGAGCTTGATCTCGCCTTGGCAAAAACGGAAGCCGCGCGTTATCTACGCGTGCTCGAAAATAAAGAAAACGATTTTCTTTACAAATGATGGGACGTACCGCAAAGGTCGTTTCCCATATCGGATTACACACAAGAAAAGCTGTCGCCTCTCGGATCATTCGAGCGGTGACAGCCTTTTTTATTCTTTTCTATTTCGATCGTGACAGATATGCCCTACTTTTTCTCGATGTGCGGTTCTCGATCGGAGGTGTAGTAACTCTCGGCGGCAGCCGTACCTTGGTAGATGGCGTCGGTGTTATAATCGAGATTACTGCTGCTCGTAAGATTACGGAATACATCCTTTGGAATGTTAAAATACTCTACGAAATCGACGATGGATACTGTGGTACACTTCGTCGTTGTCGCATTTTCGGCGTTTTTCTTTGCAAAATATGCGGCGGCGTTTTCTTTTCCCACGTAGAGGATGAGTTCGTCGCTGATGGTGTGGTAAGAATTATCGACCACGACACCGTCGCGAACGATCATATGACGGCAGATAGAGAGAGAGTTGCCCGCTTCCGGAGTGCCGTCGGGGAGCTCCGCTTCTATTTCGTCGGTTATATCCGCCATCGCATTGTCGTAATGCTCGGAGGGGGCGAGTGCGGCATCATACTCCATATCGTATTTTGGGGCACATTCCGCCGAGACTTCTTTTGAGTTAAAGAACGATAAGTTGTGGGAACCGTTATTCGTGGTCACGGTATCGGAAACGACGGCGGGAAGGACGTTCCAGCCGAGAATTGCCACGAGAATGAGACACGCGGCAAGGCTTCCGAATTTGACGAGCTTATCCCGTACGGCACGGCGGCGAGCGAGGGCTCTTTCGGCGCGCACCTCATTCATAACCGCGGCGCGAATATCCCTTTTCGGCGCGGGATAAGCGGCGGACACGAGAGTTTTCAGACGGGAGATATCGTCGCTCCCGAGGGACTCGCTGTCCACCTCGTTATTTTGTATGCTGTCTTTCATAAATCAGTAATCGGTCAGCGCGTACCTGGCGCATCCTTTCGACGGTAATGTGGAGTGGGCGAAAACGGGAGCGAACCACCGAATGATCGGGGAAAGCAGATGCTTTGGACTTTGGCGGGGCAACCGTTTCGACATAACTATGACGCCGGACGGTTACAAAAAGTTCCCGTTTTTTCTTATAAAAAGTTCCCGTTTTTTAATAATTTTTTCAAATTTGCACGACCGCGGTTGATGCGCGATTTGACCGTGCCGAGTTCTAAGCCGAGAACGCGGGAGATCTCGTGATACGATAACTCGTGAATATCCCGCATAACGACGACGGCGCGCTGGTCCTCAGGCAGGGATTCGATGGCGCGGCGGATCTCTTTTTGTGTTTCTGAGCGCTCGAGTGCCTCTTCGGGAATCTCGTCGCCCGCCGTGACGGGAACGTCCCATTCCGAGATTTCTTCCTCATCGTTATCGTCGCGGGTCAGCGAGAACGTCTGATGGCGGATGGCGTGGCGGATATGGTCCTTGGCGGTATTCACCGTGATGCGGAAGAGCCACGTCGAAAAGCAGCAGTCTCCGCGGAACGAGGGGAGAGCGTGCCACATTTTTATAAAAGATTCCTGCGCGATATCTTCGGCGGCATCGATCGGATGTCCCGCGCACGAGAGCACACGGCAGGCTGTGTTGTAAACGAAGCGTTCGTACTTTCCGACAAGTTCACCGAAGGCGTTGTCGTCACCGCAGACGGCTGCCCGAACGAGAAGCTCGACTTCATCACCGTCCGTCGATTCCGCGGACGATGGTGAGAGATCTGTCCGTTCATCCGTCGGAAGAGGGGGAGTGTTTTTTGTCATAATCTATGTCCCACGGTGGAGGGCACGTTTTCCTTTATTAGCATTTCTAAGGATAATTATATCACAGCGCGGGAATGTTGTCAATGAGATATCGCTGGGGGAGGGCGGGTGATTTGCGGTGGAAAATCACCAAAAGAGGATGGATAAACGGGAGGAAAAACGGTAAAAAGTGAAATTTTCGTAAATCTTCTAAAAAATGAATTTTTTGGGTAGAAATTTGCAAAATAATATGGTATAATAAGCGGTGCGGACATTATGTCGTGCGGGAGAGGGGAAATCTTCCATCGGCGGCATAGGGACTGCAAAACCCGGTCAACCAAAATATATTATAATACATTGCGGAGGTACATTATCTATGTCCAAAAAGTATGTCTACCTGTTCTCCGAAGGTAACGCAAATATGCGTGAACTTCTCGGCGGTAAAGGTGCAAACCTCGCTGAAATGACAAATATCGGTCTTCCTGTTCCCCAGGGCTTCACCATCACAACCGAAGCCTGCACACAGTACTATGAAGACGGCAAGCAGATCAACGATGAAATCATGGGTCAGATCATGGAATACATTTCCAAGATGGAAGAAATCGTCGGCAAGAAGTTCGGCGATAAGGAAAACCCGCTCCTCGTTTCCGTTCGTTCCGGTGCAAGAGCTTCTATGCCCGGTATGATGGATACTATCCTCAACCTCGGTCTTAACGAAGAAGTTGTTGAAGTTCTCGCGGCTAAATCCGGCAATCCCCGTTGGGCTTGGGACTGCTACAGAAGATTTATCCAA
>JAZRNC010000195.1:0-7121 GCA_045647965.1 Eubacteriales bacterium
GAAGCGCTTCTCTGCCGTCTCCCATCGTAAGGGCACGGACGGTAGGGTCAAGGGTTGCAAAAAGCATATTTTCGGCAAGTACCCCGGCATCTGTCAGCGCATTTAAAAGTGTGGATTTTCCTGCGTTTGTGTAACCGATAAGCGCGGCTGTGGGCACTTCATTTTTCTTTCGCCGTGTCCTTAACAGCTCGCGGTGTCTGGACAGCTCTTCAATTTCTTTTTCAAGTGCCTGAATACGGCTTCTTATATGCCGTCTGTCCGATTCTAGCTTCGTTTCACCGGGTCCGCGTGCCCCCACCGATCCCGAGGAGGACGTACCACCCTGACGGGATAATTCTCTGCCATGTCCGACAAGTCTCGGTGAAGTATACTTTAGCTGCGCAAGTTCAACCTGAAGCCGTCCTTCGCTTGTTCTTGCGTGCGCCGCAAAAATATCAAGGATCAACATACTTCTGTCAATAACGGCGACATCCCCCTCCAGATGATCCTCCACGGATTTGATCTGGGACGGGGTCAGTTCACAGTCAAAAACCACAAGCTGCGCTTCGGTTGTTTGACAAAGCTCCGATAATTCTTCTATTTTTCCTTTTCCGAGCACCGTGGAAACATCGGGCGTTTCTCTGCACTGTGTCACGATGCCGACGCAGTCACATTCCGCTGTATCAGCCAATCGCTCCAGTTCACCGAGGGAAATCATACACTCGTCTGCGCCGTTTTGCGGATAAATCGCACACAGAATCACTTTTATTCTTTCGTCGTTTACAGTATTCATCATTTCGCCCCCAAGCATACGTATTAACAAAAAAGAAAAAGTCGGTCAGGATACCAAAAGCCGCAGCTTCCTCATCCTGCCCGACGACTTTTCTCGGACAAAAAGTACCAGTTATAATTATTTGCCGCTCTGTTCCAGACGCTTCTTGAACTTATCAACACGTCCGCCGGCATCCACAAATTTCTGCTTACCGGTAAAGAAAGGATGGCACTTGGAGCAGATGTCAACACGGAGTTCACCGTTTGCATCAGCCTTCGTAGAACGAGTGGTTACGGTTTCACCACAAGCGCAACGAACTGTTACCTCATTATACTGAGGATGGATTTCTGTCTTCATTATTATTTCACCTCTTCCACAGATACTCACATATCAAGAATTATATCACAACAATTCAAAAAATGCAATACCTTTTTTAAATTTTTCTTCAAATTTTCTCGGTTTTTCAAACTTTTTTCTCAATCTGTTTTTTTAGTCTGCCAATAATTCTTTTTTCCAGTCGAGAGATGTAGGATTGCGAGATGCCCATTCTGTCCGCTACCTCTTTTTGTGTCATCTCTCCTCCACCGCGAAGTCCGTATCTGAGTTCAATGAGTTCCCGCTCCCGCTTATCAAGTCTCTCCACCGCCTCCCTGATCGTTCTCTCATCTTCTCTTTTTTCGAGCTCCTGCCCGACCGGCCCCTCTCCCGAATCCAGTACGTCCGAAAGCAAAAGTTCGTTTCCGTCCCAATCGGTATTCAGCGGCTCGTCGATCGAAAGGTCTTTGCGGTGTGAAGCATTTTTGCGGATATGCATCAGAATTTCATTTTCGATACAGCGGGAAGCGTATGTGGCGAGTTTAATCCCTCGGTCCGTTTTATACGTGTGTATCGCTTTAATGAGACCGATCGTCCCAATGGAACAAAGATCCTCGATCCCCGTCCCGCATCCCTCAAACTTTTTCGCAATATATACGACGAGTCTCAAGTTGTGCTGGATCAACGCATCCGCCATGGATGGATCGTTTTCGTATCTCTCGAGGAGATCGTTTTCCTCATCCTGTGTCAGCGGAGGAGGAAGTACCTCAGTACCGTTGATATAGTACGTTTCCCCCTCTCCGCAAAATAAAAGCATCATCCGTCCGATCATCGCGCGAAATTCAGACAGCGCGCGGGGCAGTTTCGTATCCGTTCTCATAGTTCCTCCGAATAATATGTAAAATTATGTTCTGCTAAACAAAATATTCTCATGACATAGTGCGGCGGGAAGAATTCCATCAAACCCCGCCGGTCTTTCTTCTGCTTCCAAAAAAGCCACCACCGCATCTACCGTTCTCCCCTCTACCTCGACCCGATCCGGGATCAAGCCGTATAAAATCCGTTTCCCGTCTATCCCGCCGACCGGTATAATTCGGACTTTCAATCCCACATCCCCCCTCGCAAGTCTTTCGTAAACATCTTCCATTATAGAGCGCCTCACGAGAATAGCGGGACGCGCACTGATCGGATCTTTCGCGAAGCTGCCGCTGTCACAAAGAACGGTGATGGAATACGTTTTTTCCTCGACTGTCACATCCACCACAGCTGACCGCTTCGTGCGTGACACGGTAAAAAGTCTCGAGAACACGACGGCACATCCGCTGCACAGAAGAAACAACGTGGGGTAATGATTTCCGAAATCCAAATAAATCGGTTCACCGAGTGTCATAATAAACGTAGTAATCCCGCCAAAAAGACTGCCCACTCCCCAGAGAATGAAGCTCTCCCGAAAAAGACGCAAAAAACCACCGTATCCAAACGCCGTCCACGTCATCCCCCCCGCCGTCACAATCCCAAAAACAACGGAGAGAATTCGCCATACTCTCCCTGATGGAAGAAAGATCAGGAGAGTACCAAGCGCTCCACCCTCTGCGGCGGCGAACAGTAAGCGTCGTTTTTGTGGCCGTCTTCCAAGGATTTTTCCGGTAAGAATCAGCGTTAAAAGATCCATACTGAAATTCACGAAGAATAATATATCTGCGTAGACCGTCATCCCCTCTCCTCCTTCCCCGTCCATTATACCTCTCTCCTCTCACGGATTGTGTCACACCGTGCCGCGCTGAAATATTTCCACCTCAACCTTGACTTTTCCCTGTGTAAGTGATAAAATATAATGAAATGGTTTACATACCAAATTCTGTCAGCGGAATCGTTTTGAAGGCTGACAGAATCTGTAGAATCCAAAAAACGTGGTGAAATATAAAACATTCCCGACAGAGAATCACAAGCCTCTGTGGGAGCACCACCAATATAAATCACTAATAAAATAAGGAGTACAATATGTCAAACAAAGTCATTCTCATTTCCGTTGATGGTATGAGACCGGACGGCTTTCTCACCTGCAACAACCCCTTTATTCACGAATTGATGGCACGCAGTACTTACACTCTCAAAGGACGCACCGTGCTCCCCTCCGTAACTCTGCCTTGCCATATGTCCATGTTCCACAGCGTTCCTCCGGAACGTCACGGCATCATGTCGAACACCTATACTCCTCTCGTTCGTCCTCTTGATGGAATTATGGAAAGAGTTCACGCTGCCGGAAAAAAAGCTGCTATGTTCTACGGCTGGGAACCGCTCCGCGATATCTCCCGTCCCGGCTCTTTGATTTATGCAAAATACGCGAAAGCTATGGAATTCGATTACACCGACAAAATCCTTACCGACGATGCCATCCCCTTCATTCGTCAGTATCAGCCCGATTTTGTCTTCCTCTATCTCGTCGATACCGACGAAAGAGGCGGTCATGCTTTCGGTTGGATGTCAAAAGAATACCTTGACATCATCTCTATCGCTATGGATCAAATAAAAGCAGTTATGGAAGCATTCCCCGACTACACCGTCATCGTTACAGCCGATCACGGCGGACATAACCGCAGTCACGGCTCCGATCTTCCCGAAGACACCACCATTCCGATGTTCTTCTGCGGTAAGGAATTTGAAGCCGGAAAAGAAGTCGAGGGTGTCACCATTCTCGACATCGCTCCGACGATTGCAGACGTTCTTGACGTCCTTCCTGCAAAAGAATGGGAAGGTAAATCACTTATAAAGAAGGATTAAAAATGGATCTTTTTGCTCCCACACTCAGCCGAATGATTTTTCTTTTCGCTTTCATTTTTATCGGCTACATCATCACAAAAACCGGGCATCTGCCCGCATCCTCCGCGACCATTCTCTCGAAGCTTGAAAATCTGGTATTCATTCCCGCTCTCGTGCTCGGAACGTTTATCAAAAACTTCACCATGGAGAAAATTTCGTCAACTTGGCGAATTCTTCTGTTCAGTTTAATCCTTGAGGTGATCGTCATTGTCATCACCCTGCTTGTCGTAAAACTGTTCAAAAAAGACAAATACACAAGGAACATCTTTGCCTACGGCCTTTGTTTTTCGAACTTCGGATTTATGGGCAACGCCGTTGTAAGCGCCATCTTCCCCGAAATTTTCACGGAATACATTCTGTTCACCCTTCCCCTTTGGAGCTTGATCTATCTCTGGGGTGCACCGACTCTTCTTATCAGCAGCTGCACGGATGAGGACAGTGAAAAACGCCTCAAAAAGTTCTCTCGTGAATGGTTCAAAGAAAAAACCAAGCCGTTTCTCAACCCCATGTTCGCCGCGATCATCATCGGTATGGTCATCGGACTCTGCGGAATCAAAATCCCCGAAACGATCATTTCCGTTATTACGGTTGCCGGTGACTGTATGTCTCCGATTGCTATGCTTCTGACGGGAATTACCCTCGCCGGCATCAGTCTCGCGGGTACGTTCAAGGATATGAGTATTTACGCCGTCTCCGTTTTGCGTCTTCTCGTATTCCCGCTTGCCTTTATGGCAATCTTTTCCTTCATTCCCTGCTCGGAAATGCTTGTTATTTGCGCAGTTAGTTCACTCGCTATGCCGCTTGGGCTCAACTCCATCGTCATTCCGAGCGCTTACGGAAAAGATACGTCCGCAGCGGCAGGTATGGCTCTGATCTCTCACCTCGCCGCCATCGTCACCATTCCGATCATCTTTACAATTCTCCGCACCGTTTTATAACCAATTAAAAAAAGAAAAGAGTTGTATCTCCCTCTCCGCCGCAAGGTGTGGAGCGTGAACAACTCTTTTTTTGTTATGGATTTTATCTCGGTTATATAAGCTGAATTTTCTTGTAAATTTCCTGCATACGGTGATCGATCTCAGCAATCTCATTGGAGCACTCAAGCATTCTCGACTGAATATCACGCGGAATGTTTTTGTTCGATTTATATCGCAGGTCGTGCTCAAGACTTGCCCAGAAGTCCATCGCAACGGTACGAAGCTGTACTTCCGCGGATACTTTTTCCATTTTTTCCGCAAGATACACCGGCACTTCAACGTCCAGATGCAAGCTTCTGTATCCGTTATAGTTGGGAGTTTTGATGTAATCCTGTTCCCGAATCAGTCGGATGTCCGATTGACGCAAAAACATATCCGCTACCGAATACACGTCGTCAATGTAACAGCATACGACTCTCACTCCGGCAATATCGTTGATGCTTCGCTTCGCCGATTCGACGGAAACTTCCGCGCCGCGTTTCTGCAATTTTTTAACGATACTTGCCGAGGATTTCAAGCGCGATTCGATATGGTGGATCGGATTTCGCTCGTATTTCACCTTGAACTCGTCGTTCAAAATTTCAAATTTCACCGTTAACTGCTTGATTGCCGCATTATAAAGATGTTCCAGCTCCACAAGTTCTGTGTAGTCTTTGTAAAGTGTCGGAACGTCACTATTTAGTATATTCATATTCTCTTTTGATACAATATTCATATTCACCACTACGTTTCTTTTTTAATTCATCAATAAAAAGGGGGATGTATGCTGTTTATTTCATAAAATGCTTATGGAGATACTCCGAAGACTGTTTCTTATGTTTTCTGCATTGTCCATCGTTTTGAGCGTAAACAATTGTAATCCTATTTTCTTTATCATATCGTTACATTCCCTCAAAAATACAGTTTTTATTGGTTTCCCAAATATTTATTATACTATACACACCATCGATTGTCAAGAGAAACACCGCTATACAAAAAAGTTTACAACATAGGGATTTATTATACAAAAAATCCACCAAAAGGGTGGATTTTTCAAATTATTTCTTCATGAAATTCTTGTGAATATATTCCGAAGACTTCTTTATGCTGTCAAACGGATCGCCGGGGCATCTGTCCTGCTCAACAACGTAGTACTTTACGCCTGCCTTAGCAGCACTTTCCATAATGCCTTCCCACCACATATTACCGTTACCGATTTCTGTGATGTACGGACCTTCATTGTTTCTGCCCATTTCCTTCATGTGAAGGATATCAAGACGTCCTGCAAGCTTTTCGATCCAGTAACGAACGTCACCGCCACCGTACTGTACCCAATACGTATCAAGGCAGAACGATGTCTTTTTGGGATCAAGACCTTCTACAAACATATCCATCGCTGTCTTTCCGTTTTCAAGGGTACGGAACTCGTGGCTGTGGTTGTGATATGTGAATTTGAAGCCGTGTTCGTAGATCATATTCGCCACTTTGTTTGCATCTTCAATGAACTTTTCAACTTCTTCAACGGTATTTGTACCCGTTCCACCAATACCCATATTGGTCGTGCCGAGAGCTTTGTGAAGTTCTATTGCTTTTTCTGTTTCGTTGAGCATCAAGTTGAAGCTATCGTGCGTACCACAGATTTCAATGCCTTCTTCTGCTGCGATTTTACCGAATTCATCGTAAGGAATAGCACATCCTGCCGTCTGAGCAACATCGTAACCGATTTCCTTCATCTTGCGGAAGCTTTCACGAATGGTATCGGCATCCTTCAAATAACCACCAATAGTAAAAAGCTGTAAACCAAGTTTTTCAATCATTGTTTTTCCCTCCGTAAAGTCATTTTATTTTTTTATTTCATAAAATTCTTGTGAATATATTCCGAAGACTTCTTTATGGAATCAAACGGATCGCCGGGGCATCTGTCCTGCTCAACAACGTAGTACTTTACGCCTGCCTTAGCAGCACTTTCCATAATGCCTTCCCACCACATATTACCGTTGCCGATTTCTGTGATGTACGAACCCTCGTTGTTTCTGCCCATATCTTTGAGATGCAGAATATCGATCCGTCCGGTGAGCTTTTCGATCCAATGACGCACATCACCGCCGCCGTGCTGAACCCAATAAGTATCCAAACAGAACGATGTCTTTTTGGGATCAAGGCCTTCCACAAACATATCCATCGGTGTCTTACCGTTTTCAAGGGTACGGAATTCATGGCTGTGGTTGTGATAGGTGAACTTGAAGCCGTGTTCGTAGATCATATTCGCCACTTTGTTT
>JAZRNC010000196.1:0-5096 GCA_045647965.1 Eubacteriales bacterium
TTGGCTTCCCCGGTGTAGAGAAGAAGCACACCCGTGTCACTCGAGATCTGGGATCCCGCAGGAGGCACTTGCGCCGTAACTTTATCGCCATCCCCGATGATCTCATACTTGAATCCGCGCCAGCTCAGATCAGCGGCAGCATTTTCCACCGTTGCGCCAACGTAATTCGAAAGAGTAATATCGAGTTTAGCAAGTTCTTCCGTCGTATACTGCGGTTCTATGCCAATATACGGGAGAACGTAGGACATCAAATTTGAGATATACGGTGCCGCTACGACACTTCCGTATACCGCACCCTTCAGGGGTTTATCTACAATAATGATAGCGGCAACCTTCGGGTCATCCGCCGGTGCGTAAGCCACACAAGAGCCGACTCGGTACGATTTGTTTCCGAATTCATCGACTTCGTCACGTTTCTCCGAGGTTCCGGTTTTCGCGGCAACACGATACCCTTTGACGTACGCATTTTTTGCACCGCCATCACCCGCAACACCCTCTTCAAGAATATCCGTGATGGTTTCGCACACTTCCGTGCTGACCACCTGACGAACCGTTTCTGTCTCGAACGACTGAATGACGTTGCCGTCGTCGTCCACAATTGCCTTTATAAGGTGAGGTGTGATCAGATCTCCCCCGTTTGCTACCGAAGAAATGGCACGGATCTGCTGGAGGGGAGTCGTCTTAAACGTCTGACCGAATGAATACACCGCCAGAGATACGTTTCCGAAATCTTTCAGAGAACTGTAAATTCCCGCGGTTTCTCCCGGCAGATCAATCCCCGTTTTTTCTCGATATCCAAAAGCGTCGAAATATTCGTAGAATTTTTCGCGTCCCACTCTCTGTGCGATCGTCATCAGCACCGGGTTGCAGGATTGCTGGAGTCCCACACGGAACGAAACGCTGCCGTGCCCACTATGAAGATGGCAGCTGATCGGCTTCGACCATCCCTCAACCTTCAAGGAACCCGCACAATAGAAAGGGGACTCGGGCGTAACAACACCCTGTTCGAGTGCCATGGATGTTGTAACGATCTTAAACGTCGATCCGGGTTCGTAGGTTTCCGTGATCGCCTTGTTCTTCCACATTTTGTAGAGAAGCTCATAGTAGCGGGTATTATATTCATCCGTTCCCTTTGTGAGAGTATCAAGCTCCGCCTGCGAATATTCGTCAAGCTGATACGGATTGTTCAAATCGAACGACGGATACACCGCCATAGCTAAGATTCCGCCGGTATTTACGTCGATCACGATTCCACAGACGCGGTCCCCCGCACCCGATTCGATATACGTTTTCTTCAGCTGATTTTCCAGCTCGTATTGGATATAGATATCGATCGTCGTCACGATATTGTAGCCGTTTTCCGATTCGATCAGTCTCTCGTATTCAAACGGCATATCGTTGCGGTTTCCGTCTTGCGCAAGGATATATCGTCCCGACGTTCCCTCAAGAACGTTGTTATAATACGCTTCGAGTCCGTAGATGCCGACTCCCTCGGAATTCGTAAACCCAATCACGTGGGAGGCAAGATCGCTGAGCGGATAGTACCGTTTGGCAGACGCCACAAAATATATCTGTTTTTTTAATTCAAACTGAGCAATAAAGCTTTCGATTTTTTCGGCAACTTCGCCGTCCACGTTGTTTTTCACAACCTCATAATAACGATTGATCTTTGCCGTTTTTTCGAGAATTTTTCCCGCGTCCACGCCAAGATATTTGGAGAGCACCTCCGCAATCAACTCGTCGAGCTTTTCACCGTCGTAATAAATTCCGTATTCTTCGTCAACAAAGCGGTAATGTACGTCGTTGTCTTCTTTGCTGTCCGCGGCAAGTTTTGTGTTCTCCTTCATCACCCGAATGATATCGGCGGGGGACAGGATCACATTATACACCGTTTTGTTTGTGGCAAGGATATTCCCGTTCGTATCGAGAATGTTCCCTCGCTCGGGGGTGACCTCCGTCTGTATCGTGAGCTGATTCAGCACTTTGGACTGGTAATACTCGTGCATTTTCAGCTGATAATCCGCAAGTCTGCCGACGATCACTGTGGCAATAACGAGAAAAAATACAAAAACCAGCACGAGGCGCTTCGTAGTTTTTCTATCCGTTCTGTTTTGTACTTGATTCATAAAACGAAATCCCTCTCATCACGGACCGAACCTTACTGTCGTTACTCTGCATTAAGTATATTTTCCATCCGTCCGAAATATTCTGAAACCGATCCGATCGGAAAATGAACGGGCTGTCCCAAGATGAAACGCAAAACCGCAACAATGCGGCCGTGCGTTCTCACCGTGAGGCAGTCCCGTCTACGTAAAATATGTCAAATTAACCTATGATCACTCAAATCTATCGAAAAACTGCTCGAGCGACGAGAAGATGGACGAGAGCATCATACCGCCAGCAGCAACAGACTCCTCATCATCCGTATTTTCAATAAGTTCGATATGTTCACCGTCTGACAGTGATATATATTTGCGCTGCACGGAATCCTCTTTTACCATTCCGAGTTGTTCCGATGCGATCGCTTCGATCACACGGATGTCATTTTTCTCTTCGAGCTCAAGCTCAAGCTGTTCCGCGTACTCGCGTTTTGCAGTGATCTGCTGTTCAAGATCAGAGAGCTTTACCGACGACTGATACACGTCGGAAATACCGATCACAAGGAACATAATCATCATCGTACCAACGAGAAGACAGAACAGGAAAGAAAAATTCATCGGTTTTCTCGGTGCACGAAGTTCTGGGGAAGGAGTAAGAGTATGCGCTTCCACCTTCACGCGCTCGCGTTTTTCAGCCGTTTGCTTCGCGGTTTTCGGCATTGATTCTGCGCGATCTGTTCGATGATTCTCATTTGCATGAACCGTATTCCCATACGCGGCACGGCTCTTTTGGGTCTTTCTCGCGGTAGTAAAGGAAGCATTCGCTGTTTGTGTCATCCCGTAACCGTTTACGGATTTTTGAGCGGCTGCTTTCCCGTTTCCGTTTTTATGATTTAAGTAATTCTCACGGAATGCTTGTTCCGCACAATTCACTCTGGGGTCTCGTCCCATCTCGGCACGCTTCATAAGTTCTGATGTCGGAGTGGCACGCATTCCACGAAGGTCAGCGCCACGACCACGAAACTGCTTTTCAAGTTTATCGGCAAGCTTATATTCAGGCACTCTGTTATAAGTCATGGCTTTTCCTCCGTTACATTTTTGTTTCTATATTTTTTCCGCCGCACGAAGTTTAGCACTTCTTGCGCGGGGGTTTTCCGTTTGTTCTTTTTCCGTCGGGATGATCGGCTTTCTTGACAAAAGACTGATCTTCGGTTTGTTGCCGCACACGCAGATCGGAAATTCCTTCGGACACGTGCATCCCACAGCCAGATCCTTGAACACATCTTTTGTAATGCGGTCTTCGAGGGAGTGGAACGTGATGACAGCAAGTCTTCCACCCGGATTCAATCTGTCCACCGCCGCCGTGATGGAAGGAGAAATCGCATCGAGCTCCCCGTTCACTTCAATTCGGATCGCCTGGAATGTTCTTCTTGCCGGGTTCTGCGCTTCTTTCATTCGCTGCGCCGCGGGAATCGCTTCGGAAATAATCTCCGAAAGTTCCGTCGTCGTTTCAATCGGTTTTTGTGTGCGCTTTTCTACGATTCTCGATGCAATACGACCGGCAAACCGTTCTTCCCCGTAATCGCGAATGATTCGTCTGAGTTCGTCTTCGCTGTATTCGTTGACAACCTGCCAAGCGGATCTCGCCTGCGTACGGTCCATTCTCATATCGAGGGGTGCTTCTTTGGAATACGAGAACCCTCTCTCTCCCTCATCAAGCTGATGGGAAGAAACGCCAAGGTCCCACATGATTCCGTCTATTTTTTCAATTCCGAGCATATCGAGCGCGGACGCCAGATTACTGAAATTGGATTTCACAATCGTTACACGATCCATATAGTCGTGCAGTCTTTTGGTACATGCCGCAATCGCATCGTCGTCACGGTCAAGGCAGATAAGTCTGCTGCCATCCGGCAAACGCTTGGCAATCTCAAGGGAATGTCCACCGCCGCCAGCCGTACAGTCTACATAAATACCGCCGCGGGAAGGATCCAGTGCTTCAAGAACCTCGCCTGCCATAACCGAAATGTGTGAAAATTCCATTCGCTCTCCTTACAGACCGAGTTCTTCAAGAAGTTCTCTGAGGTTTTCGGGTCCTTCATCCATGTTCATATCGTTCCAAATTTCTTCCGCCCAGATTTCTGCGTAATTTCCGCATCCGGCGGTGAGAACGTTTTTGGTGATTCCGGCAAAAGAAAGGAGCTCCTGTGTGAGCATTACACGACCTTGGTTATCCGGTTCCACTTCAATCGCTTTCGAATAAATACTTCTTACAATCGCACTGACTTTTGTTGCGGGAAGCTCGCTGATTTTCGCTGCGAGTTTTCCCCACTCCTCCTGCGAATAAAGCTTCAGACACTTGTCGGTGCTCGGGGAAATGATAACCTTGTTTCCCAGCTGCTCCTTGAGTTTCGAAGGGATGATCAATCTGTTCTTCGAATCAAGCGAGTGGGTGTATTTTCCCATCAACATATTGACTTTTCCCTCCATTTCGCTCCTTTTTGTGGAATTTTACACCACGTGTAATCATTATATACCAAAACGCCTCAATAATCAAGGGGGTTTTGAAAAAAACCGGAAGATATTTTTATATAAAGTTCAGTTTTTTTGCCTTTTCCCGTCATTACCGACATTCCTCGCGGACATAATCCCATTTCCCGCGATTTTCTGCGACAAAAACCGATTTTTTCGCTTGTTTGCGCCCCGTAACCAAGTAAGTGTGATTTTCCACCATTTTCCATTTTCAAAAGGCATTTTTTTGACGATTTTTCCTCAAAAAAGCAGAGAAAAACGCCTCCGATCCGGACGTTTTTTCCGTCGTTTTCGGGGCGTTTTTCTCCATAAAATTATCCAGTTTATTCCATTTATCCGATCGTTATTCCGTCAGTTTTTCCTCAAGAATTCTTTCCGAAATTTGCGGATCGGCGCATCCCACACTCACTTTCATCACGTATCCGAGAAGCTGTTTTACGGCAGTTTTTTTGCCTTTTTTGTAGT
>JAZRNC010000197.1:0-2929 GCA_045647965.1 Eubacteriales bacterium
CATCTCGGAAAGCACGGTATTTGTAAGCATTGCTTTGCATTCCGCATCGTCGAAGGCTTCACAGATGATGTCCGCGCCTTGCAAGAGCTTCACTATGTTATCTTCCGTAATGCGCTCGGTGTGCGTTTCAAGCTCGATATACGGAGCGATCTCACGCAGGGTATCCGCAAGAGCATCGGTCTTATACATACCGATCTGATCAGCCTTATACTGCTGACGATGCAGATTGGTGATATCCACACGGTCAAAGTCAATCAGTATCAGCTTGCCGATTCCGGCACGAGCGAGTAAGATGGCGATATTTGACCCAAGACCACCAAGACCGCACACAGCAACTGTTGCCGATGAAAAGGCCTTTTGAAGTTCTTCACCGTGGCGTTCCGTGAGCGCCTTTATCCATTCTTCTTTTGTAGGTAGCATATTAGCCGCCTCCCACAAAGCTGACAACTTCAAGACTGTCGCCATCCTGAAGCATGGTTTCACCGTACTGTGCCTTGGGAACAATATCTCCGTTGCGCTCGACAGCGATTCGCTTCATATCGTAGTTCGTGGTTGCAAGATACTCCGAAAGCGTTTTGCCTGCAATATCAAGTTCTGTTCCGTTTACCTTTACCATTTTTCGTGTCCTCCGTAAAAATTGCAACAAAAAAGGAGCTACCGATTCGGTAACTCCAAAAACTCCTTTGTTCCTCCTAATATCCTCGTATCAGGCATCCCTACGTTGGCATTATCCAAATCAGGTTCTCGGTCGAAGGTCACACCTTCCTCTCAGCCTGTCTACAAGCTCCCGTTTGTTAAATTGTGAGTATATTATACACCTTTTTTACGAAATTTGCAATAGGTTTCTGTGAAAAATATTCAATAATCGATGCGTTTTTAAAAAGAATATGGAATATTTGTGATATCATATTAGGATGGTCTACGGCCAGATATTATATTTAGGAGGCTATCATGCCAAAAATCTATTATCCTGACAATTTCAAAATTGAGGTTGTCAAGCATTACAAAATGCATCATTCCATAAGCGCGACTCTTGAAAAATACGGAATCGCCCGTCAATGTCATTAACTTAAGCCGCAAATTGCAAGATTTGCGGCTTTTGCCTTTCCTTGGCGTTCACAATTCCGTTAACCAAAATTCAGAAAATGTTGCTTGCATTTTTAGCGTGAATCGAGTATAATAATATCAAGCACAGCAGATAATACAATTTGTGAGACTGGCGAGACAAGAGAGAATTGAGAGACTAACCTACATATTTGAGACAGATTTAATTCCATTTTACAGATAATTATTTAGAGAGACTGACACAGACAGAACAGATTTAGAGCGACAAGAGAGACTGGAGAGACACGAGAAACAAATTACCCGCGAAAATCGGGTTTTGTTTCTCTTTTTATTTTATCTGTATGTGCTAATCTGTAAAATGGGGTTAGTCAAAATGAAAGAGGAAAATATTCCGCTTCAAACGAAGAAGCAACTGAATGAAGCAATCGAAAAGACGATTGCTTTTCATAAACACGCATATATCCATCAAGCTGCAAACTTTTCCCGCAAACGCAAACTGGATATTGAAACGATGATAAAACTGCTCATTTCTATGCGTGGTGGAAGCATTTCTAAGGAGTTACAGAGCGCGTTTCCGCATGAAAAAGTCAGCGCGGCGGCATTTGTGAAGCAACGTGCAAAGCTGTCTTATAAAGACTTTGGGAACATCATGGAGGAATTCAATCAAACGCAGACGGACTTTCAGACATACAAGGGATATCGCCTGTTTGCGATTGACGGAACAGCGGTGAACATTGCGCGGAATCCTGCTTCCGAAAGTTATATGCAAAATGAGGAAAACAAGAAAGGCTATAACCAAATTCACGCAAATATTCTGTATGATATTCTCAATAATATCTACATCTACTGTCATATGCAACCGCAACCGAAAATGAATGAAATCGGAGCATTACGGCTCATGTTGGAATGGCTTGATTTCCCGAAAAAAACGATAATAATTGCAGATCGCGGGTACGAATCCTACAATACTTTCGCACATTTTCTTGAAAATCCGAATATAGATTTTCTGATTCGTGTGAAGCAGAGCCAATCCGCAATGCGTGAGGTCAAAAAACTGCCGATGGAAGAACTGGATACAGATATTTCGTTTACGATCACTACAACGCAAACAAAAGCTGATAAAGAGAACGGGTATATCTTACTGCAAAAACATAAATTCACGAACACAACGAAGCAATACAGCGCGAAAACGCGGAATTCCCAATGGGATTTCCCTTCTCCATATCCTATGAAGTTCAGAGTTGTCCGCTTTATGCTCAATACTGGCGATTATGAGACAATCGCCACAAGCCTGTCCCGTGAAGATTTTTCGATGGAAGATATAAAGGAACTGTATCACAAGAGATGGCGCATCGAAACTGCGTTTCGTCATCTTAAGTACGATTTAGGCTTATCTCATCTTCACGGAAAAAGTGATGAATTCGCCATGCAGGAGATTCTTGCCGCACTGATTATGAATAACTTTTGCAGTCGCATTGTCAACACGGTTACAGTGGAGCAGAAAGAAGAAAATACATATGAGTACAAAGTTAATCTGAAAATGGCAATCGAACTATGTAAGCAATTTTATCGCGCTGACAACGCAGACGGAGAACATCTTGTCCGAGATATTGCAGGATACCTTGAACCAATTCGTCCGAATAGGAGTGACAAAAGGAATATTCATGCAAAATCATTCGCAGGATTCGTTTACCGCGTTCCATCGTGAAAAAGTAACGGCGGCGGGTATGTTGTTGAAGCATACCCGCCGCAAGCAATTATGAGTATTTTCTCAACATCTCTCAGAGATGAGGGGCAAAGTTGCGGGATTTTTAGCAAAACAAAGTAAATCATTTTTTCGTATGAATAACAACATATGGGCAAA
>JAZRNC010000198.1:0-5577 GCA_045647965.1 Eubacteriales bacterium
AAATCCATATCGGCTTTTTTACTGTCCTTTTCCTGTCAGTAGGTATATTCAATTTCGTACTGCTCTACCGCAGATGGTTCATACGAAGTACTTTTTTGTAGTGTTTTGACTGAAAAGATACTTTATTCTTTTTCGGCTTCGTCGTTTGCTAAATCTTGATAAAGCTTCAAATAGAAATCAAGCATTTTGTTGATTGTCTTTTCTCGCTCCAAAACGATCTCACGAATTGCATAGATTTTTTCCATAGCAACATCGGGTAAATAATCGAGCGGAATAGGTTCTCCTTCTTCCTGTTCAACGTAAGATTGAGAATCGGTAACGCATTGAACTTTGAATAGGATTTTATCAACAGATTCGAGGCTCTTTTGAAGCTCTGAAATTTGATTGAATACTTGATTTTTATTGATATTATTAGACATATTTTCTTCCTCCAAAATTTTATCCGGAGGACACGCAAGGCATATTTTATTTTCATCTACGAAGCGTGCCCTGCCGTTTTTTACAAGACCTTTTGCCCGTTTTGGGTAGGTCGCTTCATATTCATTTCCTTGCTCGTCAACTACAATCACGTTTTTTTCGATGGGTGTCGCCCCCCTTGTATTGATTTGCTTTTTGCGGATATCGTTTTTTGTTATGGGTACCATCCCCGATCCACAGATTCATTATATCATAATATAACACATTTTTCAATATATTTTCTTTGTTTTTCTAAAAGATTCTATCCGTTATCAAGTATCAAAAGAGAGGTCGAATATCTCGCCGTATCTTGGGATAGATACAGTAGTTTCGGGAGATCTTTCGCAGATTGCGTCGTTGACAATGGCGGCGTGATGGAGTGTCCACCGCTTATCGCTGGAACGGTTGGAGAAGAGGTGCGTGAGCAGTATGCTTCGACGGGAGTGCTTCAGCATGAATTCCGCAAGAGCCTTGCTTTGTGGGAGATACGATTCGGGATCAAGCGCTTCGTCCCCGAGCCAAACGTGTGCAAAGCAATGGTCCGCATCAAGCTCGCCGCTTTCCGGGGTGCCAAAATCTCGAACATCGCCGGGAAAAGCAATCGACGGAGCATCCTTTGCGGTAATGAAGTAGCCCACCGCATCAATGCCCTTCTTTGTAACCGGCCGGAAGTGCCTTCCCGCCAGTACCCGAATAGACAGCGGTCCCACGCTGACAACGTCTCCCGCGCGAACCGACACGATCCGTTCACGGCGCACGCCAAGGTTGAGTACGCGGTCGAGCATAAAGTGAGGAACTACCCACGTAATGTCCGTGTCGCACAGCGCGCGAACGGTTCGCTTTTCAAAATGATCCACGTGTGCGTGTGTCAGGATCATACACTTGATATTACCAAGATATTTTTTGATGAGAGAGGGAGATTTTGCAAGTTGAATAAGCTCCAGAAAAGCAATGTCCATAGCCCAAGGATAACCGTTTGTGGAAAACAGATACGAGGAAGGGGCAAGCAGAGTGCCGTAGCATCCCTCTTTTTTATGAAGTATCTGCATGGAATTTTGAAACCATTTGTCATAATAAAGCCGCAACGTATCGTGATAGGGAACGATTTCCTGACAATTTTTTTGGAATGTGTCGGCAGAAAGCAAATACGCCTCCGTTGCGCTCCAGCGGTCAGAAAAACGCTTGGGGGAAAGTTCAAAGTTATATACTCCGAGATATTTGTGACCAAGCGCGTCGATATAAAGCGAACACGGCTCTCTCCACTCATCGAGGGGGAAATGCGTGGTGCCATCGACGTACGTGTGGATGTGGGTATGAATGGTTTTCGACAAAAATTCCTTCGGCGGGAGTCTGTTTGGCTCGTCGGTGAAGTTGGCTGTGTACCAGGCATAGTGCCCCATATCAAAGCAGATTCCCACGTTTTTGCGGTCGGCTTGCTTTACGGCGTCAAGCACAAGCAGCATACAGTCTCCTCCGCGCGAGCCATCGGGCATATTGCGCTTGTTTTCCAGTGCGATGCGAACGGGATACTTGTGGTCGTTGATGTAATCGGACAGAGCGACCAGCAGAGCGGCGTTATCATCGTCAATGGGATGGAGCGTTATAATAAGCTCTCGCTGACGGATATTTTCAATCATAGTGGTCAGCGGTGTAAAAACATCTTCCACGACGGTCTGCAGGGATTGTATGCCGGTTGAATGAACCGTGATCTGAAAACCGTAATCCCAAAGAAGATTGGCGACGCGCAATACTTCCTCCGGAGAGTCGGTTCTTGACACCATCCGCAGCTCAACACTGCGAACGCCGTGATCCAACAATTGCGGGAAAAGAGTTTCCGGCTTCAAAGCGGGATCGTCGGTAGAGACAAGATGCTTGTACGAAAGAGACATTCCAATCATTATTATATTGTACCCCCAAAAACGATTATATCTTTTGGTATTATTTTATCATATCCTCGACATAAAAACAAGCGCTTTTCACCGTATTTGCATTACGAGATATATTTCGAGGCAAAGATTTTTTTGAAATCGGATACAAAAAACGATAGGACACCAACCGGTATCCTATCGTTCAGTCTATCGAAAAAATTATCTGAAAGGTGTTTTTGTGTGCTCCTATGGAATCACATCACGTTCGAGTACGCCATAACCATCATTCGGGTCAATGCTTTGGCCTCTTTTATAGAACAGCCGGGCAAAATGTTACCCGAAAGGAACTGCTTTATGGGCGAGGGCAAAGATTCCGGCGGTGTGATCTCGACAACAAGTCGATCTGTATTTTTGGTACATTTTTTTATACTCTTACCTTCCATACGGACGTAACCGTTTTCGCCGTGGACCTCAAGCACAATGGGAGAACAGCCGGAAACGAATCCCGTTTCGTTAATTGCGATTGCGCCGTTGTCAAAGCGCATAACGGTCACCGCATTGTCTTCTACCCTATCCGTGTTTTTGGCAAGAGCGCCGCCCGCTTCACAGCTTACGGTAAAGGTCGAGCTTGCAGATACGGGTACTCCTAAAATCCATTCCGTCAAATACATTCCGTGTGCGCCAAGATCGATCATTGCGCCGCCGCCACATTGCGCGCGATTGTAAAAATGCGTCGGAAGCCAATCGCTAATACTGCCCGAGTGGCAGTTGCGGAATCTCATATAATTGATCTTTCCAAGTTCTCCGCTATCCACAACCTCTTTGACGGCAATTCCCGAGCCGACATATTTCTGGAACAGGGATATGGTAAAGGTAACGCCGTTTTTCTCCAGCGCCTCTTCGATTTTATCGCAATCCGCATCGGTGAGCGCCAGTACCTTTTCCGTGAAAATCTGCTTTTTGGCATTGGCGAGAGCAATAATATCTTCGGTGTGATCGCTTGTGGCAGAGCATACGATAACGCCTTCCGCATCGCTGTTTAACAGATCTTCCTTTGTGGCGAACCTTGGAATATCAAACTGTTTTTGATAAATTTCCGCCAGTGCATCGTCTTTTTCATAAAAGCCGATGACTTCTCCCATGTTGAGTGCTTCTTGGGTATAGTCCTTAGCGTGAACGTGCCATACGCCTAAAACTGCTATTTTCATTTGACATAGACCGCCTTTTCTGTAAAATTTATTGAGTTTGCTTGAGTTTAGTATAGCATAAAAGCGGTGGGGTGTCAAGGGGGAGTGGGGGACCACTTGTCCATAGGGGCAAACGTCGTTAAAAAAAGAAAAGCACTTCGTGTGAAGTGCTTTTTGCATTGAGTCGTGTTGACAGAAAAGATGCCATAAAAATTATCTGTAAAAAGGGGAGGCTTGAATATGTTTGCGCCATTTTTGTGGACTGATTCCTGTTTTTTGAATAAACCGTTTATAAAAATAAGCATAATCCGCATAACCGCACGCGGTCGCAATTTCTCCAATGGGTTTTGAGGTGGTTTCAAGAAGATACATGGCGCGCCTGAGTTTCACCTCATTGATGTACTGAATAGGAGAGATGCCGAATTCTTTGTTGAAGATCCGTATAATATAATTTTTGCTGTAATGAAAAGCCTCGCATATGTCCTCAAGAGATGCTATTTTTTCAACATTTTCTTCCACGTACTTAGACAACTGCTCTGCCATTGGATTTTTCTCCGACTTCGTTCTTAACGATAACAATAGCTCCAAAAACAAATATTGCAAACTGTTATACTGCTCGTTTTGATGCGAGGCTGTGTCAATCCTTTTCATAAGCTCAAAAAGCCGTTTGAAATCGAACTGTCCGCTATAAGCAAGTGCATCGGATGAATCTGTCCATTCTGCGTCAAAATGCACGTAAAGATATTTTGGTCCATCACTTGCAACCAACCCTTCATGATGACAATTTTTTCTTTGAATGTAATATTCGCCCGCGCATACCTCCTGCTCCATACCGTCCTCGGAAAATCGCAAGACCCCGTCATAAACCAAAAGCAATACATTATCTCCACAAAAACGAGTGATGTGATGCTCCTTCTTTCGAAAAAATCTGAACGATGCATATTTGTACAGTATAGGCTTGTTTAAATCAATTCCTATCATATCCTCTGCTCCTGTGCCGTATCAATGTGTTTATTATATTGCATTTGTGTGATTTTGTCAATGTGATAGGGCTTTTTAGCTATTTATTATGCTTTTTACGTATGATATAATAAATAAAAAGGCAAAGGAGAGCAAGTTCAATATGAAAAAATGGAGTTTCTACACCTCAAAAGAACTGAGGCCTTGCGGATGGCTGAAACGACAGCTTGAGATACAGGCAGATGGACTTAGCGGAAATCTTGATAAGGTATGGCGCGACGTCAGAGACAGCGCTTGGATCGGCGGAGATGCCGAGGGATGGGAGAGAGTACCGTATTGGCTTGACGGATTTATTCCGCTTGCCTACTTGCTTGAAAACGAGGATATGATCGAGCGCGCCAAGAAATACATCAACGCGATCATTGATCAGCAAAAGCCGAGCGGCTGGATCTGTCCGTGCGGCGAGGAGATGATCCCTTACTACGACACATGGGCGGTACAGCTGATATCAAAAGTCCTCGTGGTCTATTACGAATGCTCCGAAGACGAGAGGATACCATCAGTCGTATACAACATAATGAAGAATTATTATGAATTGCTGTGCAGCAAGACGATATCTCTTTTTGACTGGGCACGCTCACGCTGGTTCGAGAGCTTTGTAGCACTCAATTTTCTCTATGAGAGATACCGTGAGGATTGGATTCTTGATCTTGCCAGGATGATAAAGGAGCAGGGCGCTGATTACGACAGCTTCACAGAGCGCTGGAAGTGTCCGCTTTGCCAATGGACGCACGAAACGCATATAGTAAATATTGGCATGATGCTAAAGCACGAGGCAATAAGCTGCGATCTTCTCGGAGAGAGCTACACCGACTCGGCAGAGCGTCTCTTTACGGTACTTAAGGAATACAACGGTACACCCGTGGGTACGTTTACGGGCGACGAATGCCTTTCGGGACTCAGCCCCATTCAAGGCACAGAGCTTTGCTCAGTTGTTGAGCAGATGTATTCATATGAATGTCTATTGGCCTACACAGGCGATCGCAAGTGGGCAGAGCGCCTTGAGATGCTCGCCTTCAACGCGCTTCCCGCTACGATAAGCGACG